>NZ_WXWH01000030.1:0-304533 GCF_009904905.1 Vibrio sp. V30_P3S12P165
GTCTCCTTCTATAGTTCATTATAATAAAAAAACCACCAATTAATATTAAGCTAATAAAGGTTATTCCAGATAATATAATGGTATATATGGTATATTTATAGTCTTTCCAACTTTGTTGCTCTGGGAGTGCATTTTTTTGCCAACGATTAGAAATTAATTTTATATCATTTGCTGGAATGAAGTCAATCAGTTGAGAAAACAGGTTAATTATATCATTGTTATCTTTTGTGGCAGCAATACTTAATGTTGCTGGTGGGATATCTGTTGCAATTCCTTTTATGTATAACTTTCCTTTGAAATATTTTTCAATATAATAATTTGCAGATAAAAGTGGGGTTAATGTTACAGAGTTATCATCTGATTTTTCTACTTCATTGAGAGCATCTAGATAGCTGTCAACGAAAATAATATTTGCAGATGGATTGGCTAGTTTAATATCTCTTGAAAGGACATGTCTTCTCGGTATATATATGTTAAGCTTTTTATTTGGATTGCTGTTTTTTTTAGAGATAATCACATAAGAGCTGTTTAATAAATTTTTACTGAAATTAAATCTATCATTTCTATTTATTGTTGCGGTTAATGCACTAATATCTGCACGGCCTGATTCTAAAATATTAACTTGCTCTTCAATACTATTGGTGAAAATATACTCAAAACGCAGGCCTGTATATATTTTGATCATGTCAAGGAATTCAATGAAAATACCTTGTGGATTGCCATCTTCTCCAACATAACTAACTGGAGCCGAATATTTAGATAGTACCACTCTAATGTTTTTTTTATCACCAAGATAATTTTTGGTCATTTGTCTTGCAAGAAGTAATCGATTTTTATTTGGAACAGATGTTCCACCACCATTCCAATGTGTAGTTAGTAAAGAGGAAACATTTTTATTAATAGCACCAAGTGCCTTATTAATTAATTTAAGTAGTACGATGTTTTCTGGAGCAATAGCAAAAGCAAACCCTTTAGAGTTAAAATCAAGTAATTCTTTAAATCTTAATTTATCAATGAACTCGCTGTTAATTTGATAATTAGCAGAGTAGAGGTCAAGAATAATAGCATCTACTTGGCCATAAAGTACGGCAGAGAGGGTTTTTTGAGGAGTATCATAAGTGATAAGTTTCGCGTTAGGATAGCTTTTTTCTATGACCTCATTAGGTAAATATTCATATAACATACCAATAGTTTTTAATTCTTTTTTATCATGGATTGGTTTATTACTAATGAACAGTGCAGGAATGTCAGATTGATAGGGAATGGAAAGTTCCAGGCCTAATGATGTTTCATAGATATTGGATGAGGTAAGAATATCGACTTCATTTCTTTTAATAGCTAAAATTGCGTCTTGTCTTGTTTTATAAGGTGTAAGTTGGATTGGTATGTTTAATAAATATTCTATAATTTTCAAATAATCTGCTGTTATCCCTTCATAGTAACTTGCTTGGCCATCATTTGAAATGTCATATGGAGGAAAGTCTTTAATAATAAACCCAACCTTTAATGTCCTATTTTTTAGCCATTTTTTTTCTTTATCGGTAATGTTTATTTTAGGAAGATTATAGTTATTAGTATAAATGGCACTATAAAGCTCAACACCTTTTATATTAAAAGATGTGATGATGAAGAATAAAAGTATTATTAATTTCTTTAGCTTAATCATAATAGGTTGTTTCTACGTGCAACCTCTATTAATTCAACGAGATTGGTCAGGTTTAACTTTTCAAAAATCCTAGTTTTATAGGTACTTATCGTTTTACTGCTTAAGAGCATCTGCTCAGCAATTTCTTTATTGCTTAATCCTGATGCGAGGTATTTAAAGACCATTATTTCTCTTCCAGATAGGACAGAGAGATCATCTGAATTTGAAGTTTTATTTTTTTGTGTATCCGGGTAATAGGATGTATCGGGAAAAAACTTGTAACCTGATTGAATGGATCGTACAGCGGTGAGCAATGCTTCGGTTCCTTCTTTTTTTGATAAGTAACCAGATGCGCCACATTGAATACAACGATTAACAAAGTGTTCTGAAGACTGCGAAGTAAGGACTAAAAAACGAGCATTTAAATTCAACGACTTACAACGTTCTATCACTTCCATTCCATCTAGCAGAGGAATATTTAAGTCAATAATTACAATATCAGGTTGATGTTTTTTTATCAGTTGTAATGCATCAATACCATTTTCTGCCTCACCAATAATTTGATATTTATTTTGTTCGAGTAATATTTTTGTTGCTAATAATACTACGGGATGATCATCTACAAGCAAAATAGTTGTCATTCACAAGGGCTCTCAAAGTGCGAATAAAAATTCATAAATAGCGCATTTTATCTGGGCGAAGCCTTATTCGCATACCTACATAATAGTGCCAGTTCATGGTAGCTGTAACCTCGATAAAGTTATAGTCAAGTTTTTGTCAGATTCTTAATCTCTTCTCATGTCACGTCATGAATGTAAGACCTTTCCTACATCTTTAAGGGCGGTTTCCTATGTTTTTTAGTCAGCTGTCTCGACATAATGACCTCGAGTTGAGTAATCAGTTTACATGATTTTTCTCAGTTATTGCTCAGTTATTAATTAAATATAGGTTAAATATAATGAAAAAAACAATGATTTCAGCAGCGACTTCATTAGGTGTTTGCAGCGCAGTCTTTTTAGTCTCAGTACCAGCTTTCGCGAATAATACCATCACTTTTAATGGCGAAGTAACAGATCAAACATGTTCTGTTACGGTAAACGGTAACGATGCGAATCCTGTGGTCCTTTTAGAGTCAGTGTCTGCAGCGACTCTGAAAGAAGCAGGAGCAACAGCTGGCCAGAAAACGTTTAGCATCGGTGTGACAGGTTGTACAGCTCCGACAACAGATGTACAAGTTTCTACCGTTTTTGTCGGTAATGTCGTTACTGCTGACGGTAATTTAGGTAATACGGGTGATGCAAAAAACGTTGCTCTACAGCTGCTTGATAACTCAATGAGTCCTGTTGATCTGACTTCTATGGCCTCATTAAGTGGTCTGACTCTTGAGGCTGGTGCGACTTCTGCTGTAACTGATTTTGGTGTTCAGTATATTTCTGAAGCAGGTGGTGCAACTCCTGGTTCTGTGCGTGCTTCACTTCAGTATGCGGTTTCATATAACTAATCTGTTTTGTCTTTCCTATCTCTAGGCGATTCTAGAGATAGGACGATGCAATAGGAGATGATGTGCGTATTGTCATGCTATCTTGTCTGTTGCTATTTTGTTTATCCAGTGGTGTTTTTGCTCGGCATAATACACTGCGTATTATGGGATCGACCAGTAATCAGACCTGTACTATCGAAGTTAATGGATCAACCCGTAATCCTATAGTTTTACTGGAAGCGGTAATGGTTAATCGGCTATTCAAACCTGATTCCTATTTTGGAGAAAAATGGTTTGATTTAGCACTACGAGAGTGTCTTCCACAGCAAATTGAAGAAGTTTATCTAACTCAACTTGCTGGAGATACAACAGAAGCGGGTAACTTGAAAAATACCGGCGGAGATGCACAGAACGTTGAGCTTCAGGTGATTAATCACAAGCGGGAGCGGATTGATCTCTCGACTCCTCCATTATTAGAAGTTGTGTTACCAGCAGGTCAGACAGAAGGTCGCCTTACTTTAGGTATACGCTATTTTAGCGAACGTGGGGATGCTACTGCAGGCAGCGTATTGTCGAGTATCCAGTATTTAGTTAGTTATAACTAGAATTCTAGGGGATGAGTTAGTTTCGATGCTTAGTGTATCATTATGACTCAGATCCCCTAGCCGTTATTGGTATTCAACGGTTACCATCAGACTCGTTTTGTCAGCGGTATAATGTACGCTTTTTAGTTTGTTGGGGAGTGTCTTAATTACCTGTTTTTGTTCTTGATAAATTGCAAAGTGTTCAGTTTCTTTGAGCCTATTTAAATCACCGCAACTGATTTGGTTTAAAGAAGCACTGCAGGTAGTTTCAACAACGGCTCCAGAAAAAATGATGGTTCCGCTTCCTATTGGTTTGAAAGCATAACCATTAAAACTCACAATGCAACAACTTGATATCATTAAATAAATAATTAAAAAAGACTTTTTCATAACATCCTCCGTACGTTTTTAAAATGTCAGCATTGTGGCGATATCTGACACTGACGTTAATATTAGTATAAGAGGAGAATCGCTAAACGTCTTCGATGCTCTTTTGTATTGGAATTAATATCACCATTAAACGAATCTGGTTACTTATAAAATGATGAGAATAATGAAGTCGGCTATGAGAAATTTTTTAGTCTTTTTATGGAGTTATATGCTAACCACGCCTTTGGTTTTTGCATCGGTTGTGTTGACCAACACCCGGGTGATTTATCCGGCTGATAGCAAAGAACATACCATCCAGTTTACTAATACTGATCAATTCCCAAATATAGTTCAATTATGGATTGATACCGGTGATGCTCAATCAACACCAGAGACAGCTGATGGGCCATTTGTTGTGTTACCACCTGTTTTTAAAGTTAATGCTGATAGTGGACAGTCGGTAAGGATTATCTACACCGGTCAGCAATTACCTCAAGATAGGGAAAGCGTTTTTTATCTAAACTTTTTGGTGATACCGCCTAAGATGGATAAAGCTCAAGAACAGAATCAATTGTTAATTGTGCTTCGTAACCGTGTGAAGTTGTTTTATCGACCAACAACGATTGATGGTTCTGCTAGTAAATCAATAGCCAAGATGTCGGCAACATTAACCTATACAAAGAATGGGGATCCTGAAACAGTCACGTTACTAAATCAATCAGGCTATTTCATCAGCTTGTCGAATCTGCATCTGGATTTTGGTGCAACGCGTTATAACTTTGGCCCGGTAATGATCGCGCCCTATGATGAGCTATCGATTAATCACTACTTGAGAAAAGAATCCATGTCGGGAAATCTAGCTTCTCAGAATTCTGGAGCTGTATTACGGTATGCTTATGTCAATGATTATGGCGCGCATATCGTTGGATCTTTTACCGTTAATTATCCATATGAGAAGCAGTTGTGATGTTATCGACTCTCTTGAAACAGCGATTATTGCTAGTGATATGTCTGTGTCTTGCATGCTATGCAAATGGAAAAGAGGATGGTTTTGAGTTTGATAGTTCGTTACTTTTGGGGGCTCATGATAAAAATGCTTTAAGCGGTATTCTTGAAAGTATTCTAAATGAATCATTACCAGAAAAAGGTCAATACAGCCTTGATATTTATATAAATAATCAATTCTATCGCCGTGATTTAGTGAATATGGTTGAGCTGAATGGAAGCATCGTCCCGTGTTTTTCTGTTGATGCATGGAAATCGATGGGCGTTAGCGAGGTTTATATCTCCTTTTCTGATAATGAACGTTGTAGTGTAGTACAAGAGTCTACGTTTGAATTAAACAAAGCAAAATTGACATTATCTTTACTGGTTCCTCAAGCTTATATGGTTTCTAAGCCGAGAGGTTATATTTCTCCAGCTCAATGGAATTTTGGCCATCCTGCATTTTTTTCTAATTATGATGCGAATTATTTTCAAGCTAAGTCACTATCAAGCAGTAATACAGGAAACAGCAGTAGCTTATTTGTTGGCCTCCGAGCTGGGGGGAATCTTGGATCTTGGCGCTTACGAAGTCAGTTTAATTATAGTTACAGCGATATAGGCTCTCAAAATCAGAATCAGTGGAATCATATCCGTAGCTATGCTCAAACTGCATTACCTAATTGGAAAAGTGATCTTACAGTAGGGCAGACCTACACGGCGGATACCGTTTTCGACAGTATCGGTTTTACTGGGGCAGAAATAAAATCGGATATTCGTATGAAACCTGCATCTCAACGTGGTTATGCACCGGTTATTGCAGGAGTTGCTAACTCTGTTGCAACTGTTACGGTATCTCAACAAGGACGAAAAATTTACCAGACAACCGTTTCTCCAGGTCCATTTGAAATTCGAGATCTATATTCTACCTATTACCAAGGCGATTTGGATGTTTCAATGCAAGAGGCAAATGGTAAAGTAACAACATTTACCGTCCCTTTTAATGCAGTGTCTGGCTCTGTGCGACCCGGGCAGGTTAATTATAGTGTTTCTTTAGGTCGTTTGCGTCTTGCTGGCATTGATGGGCCTTATTTTGCGCAAGGTGTATACGAACGAGGTATTACAAATAATTTAACCACGAACACAGGAGTACGTATTTCTGATGATTATTTGGGAGCTGCTGTTGGAGTGGTTCTTGGGACTCCTGTTGGTGCTATTGGCTTGCGTTCTATTTTTTCGAATGCCACCGTTCATGGTACGTCTTACCAAGGTTGGCGAGCAGGAGCGGATTACTCCATTGGTTTTAATACTACAGGCACCACAATCACTTTAGCAGGTTATCGTTATTCCACGGTCGGCTATCGAACTTTGAACGATGTTGCAGGAGCAAATACTCAGGTAGATAGTTCACAATGGATGGGGTTTACTCAATCTGAGCGTGCACTATTGAGTTTAAATATTAATCAGTCTTTGGCTAATATGGGGCAGCTCTATTTTTCTGGTTCTCATACAAGTTATCGTGATGGAAAAGATGCGATAACCCAGGCTCAATTAGGCTATTCATCACAAATCGGTATAGCCACCTTAAATGTCAATTATTCTAAAGTGTATCAGGAAGATAAAATAGCGTCTGACGATGTCATTAGCGTTGGTATTTCGCTCCCTTTAGGAGAACGTCGTTATCCGACTTTAGCGAGTTTAAGTGCAACACACGATAAGAGTAGCACTTCATATCAAGCTGGACTTTCAGGGCAGTTAAGTGGTCTAGAGAATACGACTTATGGATTGAGCTATTCTCTCGATAAGGAGGTGTCATCGTATTCGATGAACATTAATCGTGTTTCAACTAAAGCGGCATTCGGTGCCTCTTACAGTCGGAGTGACCATTATAAGCAATGGGGGGCTAATATCCGTGGTGGTGTGGTTATCCATCAAGGTGGGATTAACTTTAGTCAGAGCTTAGGTGATTCTTTTGCCGTTGTTAAAGCGGATATGGCTGAAGGGACAAGGATACGAAACACATTCGGAGCGAGCATTGATAGTAATGGCTATGGTGTAGTGAGTCATCTTTCTCCTTACACCGTTAACCAGATATCCCTCGATCCTTCAACGACTAGCAATACCGATGTTGAGTTGGCAGAAACACAGTTTAAGTTGATTCCAACGGCAGGAGCGATCTTGCAATATGATGTACCAACTACCGTGGGTAAAGCCATCTTAATTCAGATTGTAGGTGAAACCTTGCCACCTTTAGGCGCTGAAATTAAAGACAGTCAAGGAAAGTCTATAGGAATGGTATCGCAGATGGGATTAGCATTTCTTCGTGTGTCTGAATTTTCCGGAAAATTATCTGTTCGTTGGGGAGAGAGAGAAAATCAGCAATGCTATATTCGCTATGATATCTCCAATAAGATGAAAAATAGTCAAGAATTGTTGAGAGTAGCTTCTGTATGCCAGTAAGAGATTATTTAAATATAAAAAAATGGGCGATAAGAATATTAGGTGTAATTTTGTGTGGCTTAACAGTGACTGCACAAGCTACTTATTATGGCCCTATTGATAAGTGTGTACGAATTGCTCACGCTCCAGGTAGTAGCTTAAATAAACCCGGAGGACTATACAGTGTATTACCCGAATACGGTACAACAGGCTCGTGGACAGGCGCTACAGATACGAACTATGTTAACATGAATATCCCCAACCCCAATGTAGGTAATATTAACTTTCAGCCGGTAGGAACGGTTTTGAGTTCTGCGGTAAAAACTTTTTTGGAATTTGCTGAGTCGGGAAAGTTTTCACCTGAACAAGTATTGTATAAATGCCCTGCGAATGCCGAAAATTCTATCTATGAAATGTATTCCACCAATGGTGACTATCGCTGGGGGGGGCGTGAGGATTTGGAAGTCGGACTTTATTTCGGGATGCCGGGTGTATACTCTACTAAAATAAAAGGGTTAGGGTTTAGAATTACCAACCTCTCAACTGGCGAGCATTTTTCTCATATATGGAAAGCTCGTCCTTTAAGAGGATTAGATCGCGATCAGTATGGTAATATTTTATTAAAAGCAAAAGATTTCAGTAATATAAAAATTGAATTAATTCGTATTCCTGATATTCATCCTAATGGCAATACTAGTTCCATATGGAGTGGTTATGATATTACGGGGAAATTTACCGATGCCCAACCATTAGGCTATTTTGCTGTGAGGCTACCTTTGTCGACTAATTTAAATGATTTAAATGGCCCCACGCCAGGGCTAAATCATAAAACACATTATCCGGGATGGTATACATATTGGCCTGCAACTATTGGTTTATATAAAAGTATTACTATAGAAAGGTTACCAACGTGTCTTGTGAACTTTGTCACTCCTACGGTGACTTTTCCTCGTATTGGTGTAACAGAACTAAATCAAGGTGCACAACGTATTGCAAACTTTTCAGTTACGTATTCTTGTCAAAGTGGGGCAAATAGAGGTACTGGGGTGGGACAGGTGAGTATGTTTTTCTTGCCGACGGCTGAGAGCTTTAAATTGGCACAAGATTTATCTTTAGCTTATACAAATCTTTCTACTCCTTATTTATTGAGCGAAAACTACTATGCAGATACAACGGCAAAAGGGATCGCAGTAACTTTTTATAATCAGGCGGGGCAGCAGTTGCAATTCGCAAACCCAGATAACTATTTTGCTGCAGGATATAACCCTGCTCGTATTGCTCCTGGCGGTGATTCATCTGGTAGCAACCTCTATACTATGAACTTTGAAGCCAGATTGGGGAAAATTATCAATTCATTACCTGATTTGACGGTGACTCCTGGCCGATATTATGCAACCGCTCGTGTTGTAATGAGGGTAAATTAAACAATGAAATATGCAGTATTATGGCTATTGATGTCTATTATAATGACAACATCGGTGTCTGCGGGAGTTACATTGGAAGGAACGCGTATTATTTTTGATGCTGAGCGTTTATCCCAGTCTGTGTTGGTAGTCAATACGAACGATTATGACGTAGTTGTGCAGTCTTGGGTTGATAATGGGGATTTGGATAACCAACCAGAGAGTGCAATTGCTCCCGTGATCACTAAACCAGCCTTATTTACCTTAAAAACGGGTCAATCTCAAGTTATCCAATTGGTAAATGTTAACCAAGTTCCCATTCAGAGTGAACAATTATACTGGCTTAATCTATATGAGTTACCTCCTGTTCAGGCTGCCGGGGTAGATAAAATTGTATTAACTATGCAAACTCAATACAAATTATTTTATCGCTATATGGCGATGACGGTGCCGAACGAAAAATTAGCTCAACTTTTAACATTATCTGAGATTACACAAGATGGAAAATATTTTTTATCTATCAGAAATAATTCTTCTGTTCATATTAATTTAGCCGGTATAGGAATCGATGGGCATAGCTTAGATAAATTTGAACGTGTTATTTCGCCAAATGGATATCAAATGATTTCTCTGGAATCATCGATTAAAAACCCAAAAGTCACCCTTGATATTATTGATGATTCAGGGGCTGTTTTTACACTTTCCAAATCACTTTCAACTTTATGATATTATGAAAAAAATTATAACCTTTTTTATGTGTTTTGTTATCTATCCTATAGCATATGCGCAAGAGACATTCGATTACAAAGTACATTTCACTCTAGGCGAGTTGTGGAATGATCCATTAAGGAGTATGGACGATGACCATATTCCTGGGATTGGTGGGGAGTATTTTTTTGATCAAAATTGGAGCGCTCAATTAAACTATTTATATTCGGATTCGCTATCGAGTGGCAGATTTCAAAGTGTATTGTTGGGTGGTCGATATTATTTTGATGGTCATCAAGGAAACTCTCTATTTTTATCTGGTGATATTGCACGTGCATTTTATCCTAGTAAAGTTGAAAATCAATTTCATACTGGTATCGGAATTAACATTGTATTGAGTGAGCATTTTTCTTTTTCAGCTGAAGTAAGAAAAGTTTTTTCAGAGCGATTTTATAAACAAGATGCTATAAGTTTATTGACGTTAGGTTACCATTTTTCTGTATTGAAAAAACACCCTTCTGAAGCTACTTCTCGGCCTAATGAATTAAATAAAGATGAATATTCAAAGCCTGTTCTATCTCTCAATGTTGAATCCGAACTAGTGGATGTTGAGCCTGAACTTAAAATGCTTACTTTGTTTTTCCCTTTTGATTCTGTTCACCCGATATCGATTGATCAAAAACAGTTGGATATTTTTGTGCGTACTGCTAAGAAAAAGGGACAAAAAATTGTTATATCAGGACACAGTGATAGCTTAGGCTCTAAGACTTACAACTTTAAACTTTCAGAAAAGAGAGCGCTGTCTGTTTACCAGTTATTGCAGTCAAATTACTCTATACCTTCAGATAATATAAAAGTCGTTTTTTATGGTGAGACAATGCCAAAAGCAGATAATGGAACCGCAGCCGGTCGGGCATTAAATCGTCGAGTTAAACTTTCGTTGATCAACTGAAAATTTATCTAAGTTTTATTAAACCAACCATCATTTGAATCATTCAGTGATTAGTTGATCAATATGATTTAAGTTATCCCAATTAAAAATACGTCACGGCGTATTGTACATAAGCATTTAGCGTTCCAGGTTGAGGTGTATCACTGAGTGATATATAACGTATAGCAAAAGTTCGTGAGCCTTGTGATTCACCAGGAGGAATGATGATGGCTTCCTTCAATCGATAACCAATAAGTAAATCGCCAATAAATTCATTATTTATTGGTTGACCAGCTGGGTTTTCTAAAATTTGTAACCCGATATCTTTGGCACTACCTGAAATAGCTGGTACCATCCCAGGAATCAAACTTTCTCTATTTTTATCGATACCCCATGGTGAAAAAAGAACATCCCAACGCTGTTCTAGGGTCATACTTCTTAAACAATCGTATAGTGTCACATCAAAACTTGTTTCACCTGTAACGTATCCAATTTTTGAAAGATCATTGATATGAACACTTGGTAATTGAATAATAGGCCGGTTGGCTATCCCATTGACCATAACTTGACATGTTGGATAGCGCACTTTGCCTTCAAATTCTAAGATAGAAGCGCTGGTACTTGCACACAGCGGTAATAATAATAAATAGATTTTAGTCGACATATACGATCTCGAATTTTATTTGAGGTTTACTATGATAACCTTGTGCATATTTAAGTGAACTAAATTAAACGAATGTCAGAAAAAGATGAGTAATGTTTCATCTTTTTCCTACAGTTGAGTGTCCGCTACTTATTGAAGCTGCAACGGTGTTGTTTATCTTCGTTTACTCGAATCACATTGCTCATCGGGATGATGAGAGCTAGAGCCATACTTGGTTTTCGTCACGGCTATTTAAATTCGTTCCAGAAAAATTTGTCACTCACTTGCCGCCTACCTGCAACTTCAAGTGGTTTGGGTATAACCAGAAAAAATTAGGTGGTGAGAGCATTTATTGGCTTTTTTTCATAAATCGGCTCGGCCAATCTGAAAAGATCGCGTCCACATGATCAAGATAACTAAATCTATTGGGGTCATTCACGGTATAGCACCAAATTTGATATCCGTGAATTCGTAAATAATCAATATGTCTTTGGGTTATCCAGCGATAGTTGAGGTTTGCACTAAATGCCTCAACGTCTCGCATGACTTCTTTGTCTTTGTTAGAGAGTCGTTCACTTAAAACACCGAGTCGATAGCCAGGACAGTGTTGATGTAGCTTACGAATAATCTCATGGCTAAAGCTAGAAAGTAGTACCTTTTTGGGGTCTAAGCGACTTCGATCAAGTTGCACTTTGAGTTGTCTTGTCACTTGATCTGCATCGTGTTGATCGATTTTGACTTCGATATTTAACCCTAATTGGTTATCAGCGGCGAGTTCAAGTAACTCTTGTAGTGTCATGATCGGTTCGCCACTAAATTGAGGATCAAACCAACCACCAAAATCGAACTGCTGTAACTCGGCTAAGGTATAGGCATCAATTCGCCCTTTTCCATTACTACAGCGGTTGATGGTGTGATCATGGCATACGACTAGAATATTATCTTTGGTGGGTTGAACATCAATTTCTACCCAAGACAACCCCATATCAATCGCAGCCTGTACGCTGACACGAGTATTTTCTGGATAGCTTCCAGCCACACCCCGGTGACCGATAATCATAAGTGACATAATGTGTCCTTAAGTGATGAGTATTGTTGAGCAGCAACGACGAGATCGACTCGATGTTGAAGGGCCAAATAAGTGAGATCTGCCGTTACATGGTCGACCAATAGATGTTGCATTTAGAGAGTTTATCACTAACGATGGGAGCATAACGACCTAATTTATTTTTGTCGGCGACTAATCAGCATCGCTGGCTCTGTTCAAGATAGAACGCCGTGCGCTTGCTGAAAATAACGCGAGGATTTGTTTTTGTTGAGTCGATAAGCTCACATCAATCCTTATGCAATGGCCCGTTTAGCAAGAGAGGTTGGGCATAAACGTTTATCTTGCTGATCAAAGAGGTGCAAGCGATCAGATGCTATGGAGAGGGTCAGTGGCTTATGCTCCGCAAGTGGTATTTCTGGAGTTACGGCGATAAAGTCAGCTCGGTTATCTAATCCGATAATTTGTCCGTGAACTAATTGATTTGGCCCTAAGGGCTCGATGACATGAATCTGTAAAGTCAGGGTTAGTTTGTGTTGAACATGCGAGATTTCGGCATGTTCGGGACGAATGCCCAACGTGAGTGATTCTGCGCTCAGTCCTTGGTATTGAGGAAGATAGAATTGCTGATTTGCAATATGCAAGTGACCATTTTTTAGTTGAGCAGGCAGGAAGTTCATGGCTGGGCTACCAATAAAACTGGCGACAAAGGTGCTGGCCGGTTGATGATAAACCTCTGCGGGGGTACCGATTTGTTCAATTACACCGTCTTTGAGAACCACAATGCGATCGGCCAGCGTCATTGCTTCTATTTGATCATGAGTCACATAGACACTGGTCACTCCTAATTGACGTTGTAGCGTTTTGATTTCTAACCGCATATGGGCGCGTAGAGCGGCATCTAAGTTCGATAAAGGTTCATCAAACAAAAAAAGTTGCGGATCACGAACAATGGCACGTCCCATGGCGACCCGTTGCCGTTGTCCTCCTGAGAGTTTACTGGGTTTACGCGCTAAATACGCTTCGATCTTGAGCGTTTTTGCCACTTGCTGAATTTTTTCTTCGATGGTGTCTTTATCAACCCCGCGATTTTTTAATCCATAAGCAAGGTTATCGTACACACTCATATGTGGGTAAAGTGCATAGTTTTGAAACACCATCGCAATGTCTCGTTTAGCCGGTTTTTCCTTATCGACCCGTCGGCCAGCCAGATAAATCTCACCATCTGATATGGGCTCTAGTCCAGCAATCGAGCGTAAAATGGACGACTTTCCACAGCCAGATGGCCCTACCAATACAATAAACTCACCTTGTTGGATAGAAAGATCGACCCCTTTCACGGCACGGTGACCATTTTCGTAAGTTTTTACCAGCTGTTTGATTTCAAGCATCACGTTTTGCGGCTCCTGTGATGGAGTGTGGGGTACTAAATGGATAGCAGTATTATTTTTCACTTTCGACCAGTCCTTTGACAAACCAACGTTGGAAGATGACGACCACCAAAACGGGTGGAAGCATGGCTAATATGACCATGGCAAAAGCGTAGTCATAACGCGGTAAATTGGTTTCGTTGATGTTATTGAGAATTTGTTTTATCCCCATCACGATGGTGTTGTAGTGTTCATCGGTAGTCATCATGATTGGCCATAAATATTGATTCCACCCCACCACAAACATAATGATAAAAATGGCTGCCATCATGGTTTTTGATAAGGGGAGCAGTATGTCGATAAAAAATCGAATCGGCCCTGCATTATCGAGTTGTGCTGCTTCCATTAATTCATCGGGAATGGTTTTAAAAAATTGACGGAAAAAGAAGGTTGCGGTTGCCGATGCGATCAAGGGTAAAATTAAGCCACTATAGCTGTTGAGCATTCCTAGGTTGGAGACGACCTCATAAGAGGGAATGATCCGCACTTCTAAAGGTAAAAGTAAGGTCACAAAAATTAGCCAAAACCAAGCACTGGCGTAGGGAAGGCGGAAATAGACAAGGGCAAAAGCTGCCATCATGGAAATAATAATCTTACCAATAGCAAAGCCAAGCCCCATGATCATCGAGTTTGTAATCATAGTGCTGGCGGTAACATTTCCAGCAAAACCAACGCTTTTATTCCATGCCTCTTGGTAAATGGCCACAGTATGCTGGCCGATGCTCCATTGTAGCCCTTCACTGATAATGGTATTGGGATGATGGGTTGAGCTGGCGAAAATTAACCAGATGGGGAGCAGCATAAACAGAGTGCCCGCTACCAGTATCAAGTGGTCAGAAAGCTTGTTACTTTTCATCATTAAGCCTTTAGTAGTGGACGCGTTTTTCAACGTATCGAAATTGGATAAACGTCAGCATAAGTACCAGTGCTAACAACACGACAGATTGTGCAGAGCTACCCCCTAAATCAGCACCGACAAACCCATCCCGATACACTTTATAAACCAAAGAGGTGGTGCTTCCACCAGGGCCACCATTGGTCATGGTGTCGATCACCCCAAAGGTGTCAAAAAAGGCGTAGGTAAGGTTTATTACCAGCAGGAAAAACCCCGTTGGTGCTAGGAGAGGGAAGGTGATAGTCCAAAAACGTTTCGTATCACTGACACAATCCAACATAGCGGCTTCTTTGACCGCATAAGAGATTGATTGCAAACCCGCCAAGAAATAAACAAAATTAACCGCCACTTGTTTCCAGACAGAGACTAAAATTAGTGCAAAAGTGGCATCAACGGGGTTGGTTTGGAGACTGACCTGCCAGCCAAACTGAGCAAAAAACTCCGTCAAAATACCAATATGTGGATTAAACAAGAAACCGCCGATGATCCCAGCGACAGCAGGGGCTACAGCGTAAACCCACGTTAATGTCACCTTATATGAGCCTTGGCCGTGAATAATATTATCCGCTTTGACGGCCAGTAGTAGGGCAATAGCGAGAGATAAAAAAGAAACTAAGAGGGAAAACAGCACAGTAAAACCGAGCGATGATAAATATTCTGGGGATTGAAAGAGCATCTGATAGTTTTCAAACCAAACAAACGTCGATGACATTCCCCAAGGATCTTCTAACATAAAAGAGAGATAGATTGCTTTGATTGCTGGGTAGACAAAAAAAATGGCGATGATCACGATCTGCGGTGCCAGCAAGAGATAAGGCAAAGGCGAGTGTAGAAATTGTTGTCGACGTTCCACAAGTTTTTCCAATTAAATTAATAAGCTATACCCTTCCTACTTGAAGCTGTAGGGATGTTGGCTACGTTTATTCACCCCAATTACCTAGCTTGCCTATGCTCATGGGGGATTTACTTACTTGCCGCCTACCTGCAACTGCAAGTTGTTTGGGTATATTAAAACCCCCGCAACATGACTTGCGGGGGGGCGATCCACATCATTGCATCGTGCGAGCAAAGCGGCTCAATAGTGTTTCACTTTCTGTTTTCACTTTATTCAGGCTATCTTTAACAGAAGAACGGCCCGCAAAAATATTGTCGAATTCTCGGTGCATTACTTCTCGAATCTGCGGGTAATAGCCTAAGCGATACCCTTTGGTCCATTCGCCAGAGGGTAAGCTGAGTTGTTTGACACCCACTTCTGCATCAGGATGTTCGCGGTAATAACCTGACGCTTTTGTCATCTCATAGGCGGCATTAGTTACAGGAACATAGCCGGTGGTTTGGTGCCAATACATTTGAACTTCTGGACGTGTTAAGTAGGTAAAGAAAGCGGCAACGGCTTTATCTTCCGCTTTTGAATGGCCATTTAAAGCAAACAGCGCTGCGCCACCAATAAAGGTATGCGTGCCGTTTTTATTTAATGATTGCCAGTAGGGTAAGTAAGTGGTGCCAAAATCGAAATCGACTCGGTTACGTAAGCCACCGAAAGAACCCGATGATCCCATCCACATTGCCACTTCTTGACGTTCAAAGGGGATTTGGTTGGCATCCCAATTGCTGCCGTAATATTTAAAATAGCCTTTGTCTGACCACTCTTTCAGTTTTCCAATATGCATTTGCATATCTGGGGTATTCACCATGACGGTTGAAGAAAGTGCTTGATAGCCATTTTGCTGATCGGAGAGAGGAAGGTTATGGCGAGACTTGAAGTTTTCGACCATGATCCAAGGTGTAAGAGACTGTGAAAACGCTGCATATCCTTTTGATTTGAGCTTGATAGCCAGTGCTTCTAGCTGCTCGTAGGTTGTTGGTGCCTCACCTCCAACTTGCTTGAGAATGTCTTTATTGTAATACAGCACCGGCGTGGAACTGTTAAAGGGCATGCCGACCATTTTACCGTTATTATCCGCATAAAAGTTACGTACACCTGCCAGATAATCTTGGGAATGAAAAGTATAACCCGACTCAATCATAATATCTTGCACGGGTTTCGCCACGCCCGGAGCATTCATAATGGTGGCTGCGCCGGCATCAAACACCTGCAAGATGTTGGGCGATTGTCCCGCACGAAAAGCAGCAATGCCAGCGGTCAGGGTTTCAGTATACTCCCCTTTATAAATAGGCGTAATTTGGTAATCATTTTGTGAGGCATTAAAATCAGCAGCAATTTTATTGACCGTTTCGCCTAATTGGCCACCCATTGCATGCCACCAAGTAATATTGGTGGCTGCGAAACTGGTTCCTGAACAGGAGATAGACAGTAGGCTCGCTAACCATAGCTTATTCATTTTTTTTCCCTTAGTCAGTTTCGAACGAGACGATTCTTATTTCGTTTGATGCTGCTATGGTGGCGATGAAATGTGTTACTCCCGTGGCGATTAGGTTTCATTGTTGTGAAAGGTTTATGTCATTCAGAAGGCATTGAGAAATGTCAGCTTCGACGCTAGGGTCAATAGACCTTGGGCCTCGTGCGGTATTTTTGTGAAGTTATTAATAGATTAAATATTATTTCATCCGCTCATTTGCCTACTAGATACCTGACTGCTACTTTTAAAAAAACAGGCTGATATTCATGAACCATCATATCACTACTGAAAGGGTAGGAATGTAGCCAAAGATAATCATTAGAATAACGTCAGTTAGGCATAGGAATATAATCCATGTTAGTGATTAGACTTACCCCGTTGTTTATGCCTGTGTTGCTGCTATCGGGCATAGGCATTTTTTACTCAGATATTGCACTGGCTATCAGTGTGCCTCTTTTCATTGCGTCAATGATAAGTATCGGTTATGCCGCTTGGAATTATGAAGCGTATATTAAAACCGTTAAACAGCAAAAAAAGCAGATTGAGCAGCTTTCCTCACAGCAAGAATCCGAGTTGGAATCTTTCCATTCTCTTGAACCTCTATTTATTGAGTCTTTACCCATTTGGTCGCGGCATATTGATTCAGCAAACCATCATTTGACCGAGTCTGTGGCGGAACTCAGTGAACAATTTACTCAGTTAGTTGAGCGCCTTTCCCATTCCTTGTCGCTCCAAGCTGGTAGTGATCGCACTCAAGACCAGTCTATTCCAGAAGAAATTAATCAATGTCGCACCATGCTAAATGAGGCGGTAGAGGCTCTTCGCTCCGGTCAAGCGTTACGTCAGCAAGTATTGAGTGAAATGAGAAATTTAGTTCAGTACACCAGCGCATTGAAAAAAATGGCCAGTGATGTGGTTGGTATTGCAGAAAAAACTAATCTACTGGCGTTAAATGCGGCCATTGAATCAGCTCGTGCGGGGGAAGCGGGGAGAGGATTTGCTGTTGTTGCTGATGAAGTGCGAAGTTTGTCCCACCAGTCAAGAGAAACTGCTAACCATATGACGGAGCAAGTGAATACCGTCAACTTAGCGATAGAAAAAGCTTGTAACATGGTACAGCAAGTGAATAAAGATGAAACTGAACAGATGAACCACACCGAACAGCGCATCGATGAAGTGATGAGCCATTTTCAGCATATGCTGCACACTTTAGATGCCCAAGCTCAAGGGTTAACAGAGGAGGCTCATCAAGTCAAAGAAACGGTCACACACGTTATTATTCGTTTGCAGTTTCAAGATCGAGTGAGCCAAATTCTTGATCAAATTAGCTTGAATTTAAAAGAGTTAAGTGAATCCATTGCGTTGGCGAAACAGGATCGAAATCATCCTGTTGTTGGTCAGTTATCACCACAAAAATGGCTTGAAAAGCTGAAAGGGAATTACACCATGATAGAGCAGCACCAAGTTCACCGCGGAGAAGAGCATCAATCGAATGTGAAACGGGCGGTTCAATCAGACATCACGTTTTTCTAACTCATTGGGGCTACCAATAAGGAGGTTTGAAGATGAGCAAAACCATTTTAGTCGTTGATGACTCTGCGGCAATTCGTCAAGTGGTGAGTTTGGCTCTCAAAGGGGCTGGCTATCAAACCATTGAAGCCACGGATGGTGTGGATGCGTTAAAAAAAATTCAGGGCGTCAAAATTCATTTAGTGATTAGTGATGTCAATATGCCCAATATGGATGGTATTACGTTATTAAAAGAGTTGAAAAAACAACCAAGTACTAAATTTACTCCTGTGATCATGCTGACTACAGAATCGGAAGCGGGCAAAAAAGATCAAGGCCGTTTAGCGGGCGCGAAAGCATGGGTGGTTAAACCTTTTGTGCCTGATCAAATGCTGGCTGCAGTCAATAAATTAATGCCAGCTTAGGGTCTGCTGACCTTTCGAGCTGATTTTTTCAGCAGTTTGTGGCTTCTTTATATAAGGCAGAGGCTTGAAATGTGGTGACTCTACCTGAGAAGCCGATAACGCCGTAGAAAGGAGCCACAAACGCTGCCCGAAAGGTTCGGCTAAAAGCGTTTTACTCTTTGTTGAGCGGTGTTTTGCTTAGAATGACTAGGCGACAAAGCTCTCGCCGCGATTAAAACGCTTTTATCTCGAACAAAATTTAATCGCGAAAGGTCAACAGACCCTAGGAGGTATGACATGCAGGTACTTGAGGAAAATAAAGAGCAAGTCCAAATCGCATTAACCGGTGAGTTAACCATTTATCAAGCAGATGCATTGTATGAATTTTTAACACCTTGGGCTGAGCAATCGTGTGATGTTGTCATTAACGTCGAACAAGTAACCGATATTGATACCAGCGCCATTCAATTACTATTGATGTTGGATAAAGTCAAAGAGCAGCAGCAACAACGCTTAATTTTACTGGGTGATAGTCCATTACTTCATCGAGTGATAGAAAAATTAGGGGTTAACCGCATGAAAAGTCAGTTGCAGGTGCTCTCTAGTCTAAAACAAGGATAAAAGTATGAAGATGGATCCCATGTTGTTGGCGGCTTTAGACACCTACTATACCGAAAGCCGAGAACTGCTCGAAACCATGGAGCTTGACTTACTAGAACTTGAAGCTGGCAATCGTAATGAACTATCTGAAAGGCTCAACGCTATTTTTCGAGCCGCTCATACGGTCAAAGGCTCCGCTGGAATTTTCAACTTAGATTCGATTGTGCATTTTACCCATAAAGTTGAAAATTTATTAGATCAGCTAAGAGCAACGCCATCGTCTCTTTCGAGTGAGATCATCAGCTTATTATTTCGTTGCCGGGATCATATGCTCAGCTTGTTGGATGAAGCGCAATATCAGCAAGTGGATGATCAAGACAATGCGAGTATTAGTAAATCGTTAATGATTGAGTTAGATCAATACCTTGTACCTTCACCCGCAACTGACTCGCGGGATGAGACGTATTGCCAAACCGAGCGTTGTGACTCGTCTTATTCAACTTCAGCAGCCTCATCTCACTATTTTTTATTTGTTCGTTTCCCAAAGACGGCATTGCAAGATGGTATGGATCCATTATCTTTTTTTACTTATTTGGCTAAGTTAGGCGAAATTGAGCAAATTATTTTAGATGACAGTGGGTTGCCGGATGAGTGGCAAGCATTTGATTCAGAGAATAGCTATTTATGTTGGCAACTTTCCTTCACCACATATGCTCAAGCGAGTGAGATAGAAGAAGTTTTTGAATTTATTCGTGATGAAGGAGAGGTCTGGGTGTTTACTGAGGAGCAGTGTACGGCTGATTTTATGGCCAATTTACAACAACTCAGCCAGCAAAACCCATCCCATTTTCACTATTGTGGTTTATCGGTGAGTGAATCTACCGATTGTAGCTCGACGATCGGTGTCGAGCGCATCGAGTCTACGACTCCCTTAGTGAATGCAAATGCCCCTAAGTCTAAAGCTGCTAATGAAACACAGCATCGTGATTCAAAAAGTTTACGTGTCGATGCCGAGAAGCTCGACACGTTGATTAATCTTATTGGTGAACTGGTGACTGCTGGCGCTGGATGCGCACTACAGGCCAGCCACTATGCAGATAGTGTATTGCAAGAGTCAGTGTCCTGTTTAAATGGATTATTAGAAGAAGTGAGAGATGCCGCGCTCAAATTAAGAATGGTACCGATAGGGACGACCTTTATTCGATTTCAACGGGTCGTTAGGGATGTATCGAAAGAGCTGGGAAAAGAAATTGAGCTAGTTATCCATGGCGCAGAGACCGAATTGGATAAATCAGTCGTTGAGAAAATAGGCGACCCGTTGATGCATCTTATTCGTAATGCCATTGATCATGGCATTGAATCTCCAGATAGTCGCAAAGCACGAGGAAAATCCACTGCTGGAAACATTACCCTCAACGCTTACCATGATTCAGGAAATATTGTGTTAGAAATTAGCGACGACGGAAAGGGGTTGGATACCGAGAAAATTCGTCTAAAAGCGATAGAAAGAGGCTTAATTGATCCACAGAGCGTTCTTAGCCGTGAAGAAACGTATCAACTTATTTTTGAACCGGGTTTTTCAATGGCCAAAGAGGTGTCCAATCTTTCTGGTCGAGGGGTTGGAATGGATGTGGTTCGGCGAAATATTCACGAATTACGAGGCCGGGTTGAAATCGAAAGTGAAGTCTCTGTCGGAACGACTATCCGACTCATGCTTCCGCTCACCTTAGCCATTATTGACGGTTTTTTGGTTGAAGTCGGTCAAGAAGAGTTTGTCGTCCCCCTTGATTCAGTGAAAGAGTGCGTTGAACTGAATCATCACCTTGAAAAACGGACCGGTAAAGTAACCAATCACCTTAATTTAAGAGGCAACGTTTTACCCTTAATCGATCTACGTAAACAGTTTAATCTAAATTACCGCGCGCCTCGGCGGCAAAATGTTGTGGTGGTGCAAACCGGGGGGCAAATGGTTGGACTTGTGGTTGATCGACTCTTGGGCGAGTTACAAACCGTGATTAAACCGCTCGGTCCAATCTTTACCAATATTCAAGGGATCAGTGGTTCAACGATCTTAGGTAATGGGGATATAGCGCTTATCCTCGATATTCCAAGTTTAACACAGCAAATTATTCAGCAAGAATCTCAACAATTTACGATTCACTGAACAAGGGTATGAATTGAAGAAGTGAAGGAAAACTACGTTTATCAGATGAAGAACATGATGTTCATCACCTAAATAAGGAATCTGGCAATGTTTAAGAATCTCTCAGTAAAAATTAAGCTCAGTTTACTAATTGGGCTATTAGGTATTCTGTTGGTGGGTATCGGCGCAGCAGGGTTGTACGGGATGGGAAAAATGGTTGATGGATTAAAACATGTCTATCAAGACCGAACCATTCCTATCGGCCAACTGGGAGATATTAAAGCTCGCTTTTTGGGTAATCGTATTGCATTAGCGTTTGCTCAACTGGTGCCCGATGAAGAAAATATCGCGATGCAAGTTGCATTAGTGGAAAGTAATTTAAAAATAATAAACGAGAATTGGTCGAAATATGCGAACACGAGCTTAACCGCAGAAGAAGCACGTTTAGTAAGCCAGTTTGAACGAGACAATAAAGCTTTTATTACTCAAGCGATTGAACCCACCTTAATTGCGTTGCGAGCCAATGATATCGAGACGGCTACCTCGCTAGCGGGAGATAAAGTTCGCCCGTTATATACACCAGTCGCCCAAGTGCTCGAACAGTTAATTGAACTTCAAATCAAAGAGTCAGCTAACCAATACCAAAGAGAAACATTACTTTACGATACGTTGCGCATAGTCTCTATATCGTCAATCGTGGTTGGCCTGATACTGGCGTTAAGTTTCGGTATTGTCATTATTCGAGGAATTTGTGGTCCTTTGGAAAGCGCAGTCCGACTGTCTCAACAGTTGGCAAAAGGGGACTTGACCGCCAGTATTGAAGTAACCAGTAAAGATGAAATGGGCCGATTATTGCTGGCAATGCAGCAGATGGTGCAAAAAATCTCACAAATAGTGGGTGAAGTGAATGGTGCAAGTAATGCCTTAGCTTCAGCATCAGAACAGGTTTCTTCAACCGCGCAAAACTTAAGCCAAGGCGCGAGCGAACAGGCGGCTAGTGTCGAAGAAACCACTTCCTCCATAGAAGAAATGTCAGCTTCAATTGCTCAAAATACTGAAAATGCCAAAGTAACCAATGGTATTGCGAGTAAAGCAGCAAAAGAAGCACAAGATGGTGGTGCTGCGGTCACACAAACGGTCGCGGCGATGAAATCAATAGCGGAAAAAATCAGTATTATTGATGATATTGCCTATCAAACAAACTTATTAGCTTTAAATGCGGCTATTGAAGCTGCCCGAGCAGGTGAGCATGGAAAAGGATTTGCAGTTGTGGCGGCTGAAGTCCGTAAACTGGCCGAACGTAGTCAAGTCGCATCACAAGAGATCGGTGAGGTCGCCAAAAATAGCGTCGCATTAGCTGAACAAGCCGGGGAGCTGCTAGAAGAAATTGTACCATCCATTCAAAAAACAGCCGACTTAGTTCAAGAAATTAATGCCGCCTCAATGGAGCAGGCAACCGGTGCTTCACAAATAAATCAAGCGATGGAGCAGCTTAACAGCGTGACTCAGCAAAGTGCTTCGGCATCAGAAGAGTTAGCTTCAACTTCGGAAGAAATGAGTAGCCAAGCACAACAACTGCAACAATTGATGACGTTTTTTACCACCGACGCGTCGCGTGAAGTCCACACCAGTAAAAAACTAAATAAGCAACCCGTAAAACAGCAACACGAAACATCAACGTTGATTGATGATGATGCCGATTATGTTCGTTTTTAGGAGGTTAACATGACTGCATTAGCGGTAACTCCCAATGGTGAGGCGAATGACCAGCAATATCTAACGTTTTTATTGAACGGTGAAATGTATGCGTTTGCCATTCTGAACGTCAAAGAGATTTTGGAGTATGGGAAAATTACCCCGATTCCGAGAATGCCTAAATTTATTCAAGGCGTCATCAACCTTCGCGGTGAAGTTGTGCCGGTGATTAACCTTGCACACCGTTTTCATATTGAAGCTCAGCCGATTACCAAACGATCTTGTATTGTAATTATTGAGGTAGAAACAGAGACTCAGCGTCAAGATTTGGGGGTTTTGGTCGACAGTGTTTCTGAAGTCATTGATATACCGGGTTTAGATCTAAGAGCGGCACCTTCTTTTAGTTGCCAAATTCGTATCGACTTTATCCGTGCAATGGGTCAGTTACAGGATAACTTTGTCATCATCCTCGCGGAAGATAAAGTCTTATCGGTCGAGGAACTCGCCATGGTTGAGCAGGTGACTAACGAGTTAGTCACCGGGTAGAATAGAGGGGCTTCTTATGCCGTTTCTTGAATCGGTTTATCCAGAATGTTATCTATCGCATCACTTATCTGACCAAACATTTGTGCGTTATCAACGTTGGTTGTATGAGAGAGCCGGTATTTATCTCCACGATGGTAAAAAATCGCTAGTGATTGGCCGATTGGGATCGCGTCTTCAGCATCTTGGATTAGCGGATTGGGATGCTTATTTTAACTTTTTTACCTCATCAGTAGAAAGCCCGGCTCAAAAAGCTGAACAACAAATTGTTATTGATTTGCTGACAACTAATGAAACCTATTTCTTTCGTGAAGAAGCTCATTTTTCGTTTATTCAACAAGAGATTCTTCCTCAATACCTTGATCGCTCTTTTCGTTGTTGGAGTGCTGCTAGTTCATCTGGTGAAGAAGCCTATTCATTGGCGATGTTATTAATGGAGCACTATTGTCATCCTTGGCAAATTTTAGCCACTGATATCAGTAGCCGTGTTTTGGATGTGGCGAGACATGGTGTTTATCCACTGAGCCGAAGTGCCAATATTCCACTACATTATTTACAAAAGTATTGCCTTAAAGGGATTGGTGACAAAGCGAATGGGTTTAAAGTGAGCCGAGCGTTGCGTGAAAAAGTGAGCTTTCAGGCGGTCAATTTGCAAGATAACTTAGCGCGTTTTGGTCATTTTGACCTTATTTTACTCCGTAATGTGATGATCTATTTTGATGCGCGTTCTAAGCAGCGAGTGATTGATAATATTCAACGCCAGCTTAATGTCGGTGGATACCTATTTATTGGACACGCAGAGACGTTACAGTCTGTTCGTTCTTCTTTGACGCTGATCTCGCCTTCTATCTATCAAAAAGTTTAGAGATTATACCCAAACAATTTGAAGTTGCAGGTAGGCGGCAAGTGAGTGAATCCCCATGAGCATAGACTGGTTATGTGATTAGGGTGAAAGAACGTAGCCAACACCCCCTGCAGCTTCAAGTAGGAAGGGCATGGAATGGATGAATTGATTAGGAAATGCGATGACGCATAAAAAAATTAAAGTGTTGATCGTTGATGACTCGGCCGTTGTAAGACAGGTTTTCAGTCAAATGTTATCGGGACAGCCGGATATCGAACTATTACCTGCGGCGGCAGATCCTATTTTTGCCATGAAACGAATGCAGCAAACGTGGCCAGATGTCATGATTTTAGATGTTGAGATGCCAAGGATGGATGGTATTACCTTTCTAAAAAAACTGATGGCAGAACGTCCCATTCCGGTGATTATCTGCTCTACACTAACTGAGCAAGGCGCGCAAATTACTTTAGATGCGTTACAAGCTGGGGCGGTAACTATCATAACTAAGCCTAAAGTGGGTTTAAAAGGCTTTCTTGAAGAGAGCACGAACCAAGTACTACAAGCTGTCCGTTCGGCGGCTAAAGCACAACTAAAAAATTTACTTACTCCGCGTCAAACTCAGCTTGCTCGTCCGTCATCAACGGTCACAAAAAATGGGCCAACACCTTCGATTAATGCATTATTAAGCAGCGAAAAAATTGTTGTGATAGGAACCTCCACCGGTGGCACACAAGCGCTTGAGTATGTGTTGACCCGTTTACCGGCGCATTCGCCTGGGATTGTGATTGTCCAACATATGCCAGAGAAATTTACCGCAATGTTTGCAGAACGGCTCAATAACCTATGCCAAATTAGTGTCAGTGAAGCTAAAACGGGGGATCGTGTATTGCCAGGCTGTGCTTTGATTGCTCCTGGAGGAAAGCACACTAAGCTCGTTCGAAGCGGAGCACAGTATAAAGTCGAGGTATTTGATGGCCCACCAGTGAACCGTCATAAACCATCGGTGGATGTCTTATTTCGCTCTACCGCTCAGCAAGCTGGAAAAAATGCTTTGGCCATCATTATGACGGGCATGGGAGATGATGGTGCCCGTGGGCTTAAAGTTCTACTGGATAGCGGAGCAAAGACGGTGGCTCAAGATGAAGCGACTTGCGTGGTATTTGGTATGCCAAAAGAAGCCATCGCGCTGGGGGCAGCACAGCATGTGAGTCCACTTGCGGGGATCATCACGCACATTCTTCAGTTCGAAGCCGATAGTCGATAGTCGATAGTCGATAGTCGATAGTCGATAGTCGATAGTCGATAGTCGATAGTCGATAGTCGATCTTAACCTATTACCTAAAAACAGCAAACCCGCTAAAATACAGTTGATAATGAGAGCTTTTATCAATAACATATCAGCATTCTTTCTTGGTAACAGATGATGATGATGAATTTGATAAAATCCAGCCTAATACTGCTTTCAGCGGTGTCCGTGCTGCCTTCTTATGCGAGTACACTGGATGATGCGAAAGCGATACAAAACCGGACCAATAACCACTCAGCCGTTAGCCAGAAAAAAATTGATAAAAGCTCGGCTGAAACATTAGCGCTCCAAGCTGAGATTGAACGGTTAAATGAAGAAGTAAACAACCTCACTATTTATCGAGATCACTTATCCGCTTTGGTAGTTAGCCAAGAAGTGGAAATGAGTAATCTGGAAGAGCAGATGACAGAAATACATCAAACTCGCCAAGGAATTGTGCCATTGATGTATCGAATGATTGATGGATTAGAAAAAATCATCACGGAAGATAAACCGATTCGTCTTGCTGCCCGTCAAGAGCGCTTAGCTCGCTTACAGTTACTTATGTCTCGTGCCGATGTGAGTGATGCAGAGAAATATCGCCGTATTTTAGAAGCCTACCAGATTGAAATGGATTACGGTTCAAAACTTGGTGTTTATCAAGGCACGATTGATCTCAGCGATCAGGATCGGATTGAGGCAGATATTCTCTATTTAGGCCGTGTTTCTTTAGTTGCTCGTAATTTGAATGGCACTCGTTATTGGTCTTGGGATCAACACAGTAAGCACTGGCAACCATTACCTTCAGGTATCAAAGGTGATATTGATACCGCTTATCAGTTGGCCTATCAGCAAATTGCTCCAACATTACTCAACTTACCAGTTTCACTGACGGTGGCGGAGGCAACTCAATGAAACTTATCCGTTATATTACTGTTTTAGCACTGACTAGTGCGTTCATTTCTCCTATTTACGCTGATACGGTTTTACTTGAAAAAGCGCAGACCGAAAATCGGGTGCAAGGTATGCAAGACACCCAACGTGAAGCTGGTTTTTTAAAAACGGAACAGTCATTAAGAGAGCAAAAAAATGCACTCCTTGCACAGCGAGATCGCTTACAAAATGAAGTGGATACATTATCAACGCGTTTTAGCAAAAATGAAAACAGTCTGGCCCGTTTGGAAGAAAAGCTGCGTCTTGAAACCGGAAGTTTAGGAGAGATTTTCGGTGTCGTTCGTCAAAATGCTAAAGAATTACAAGCTATACAAATGGCTTCCGTGACAGGGGTTGATCGCCAGCACTATGCTCCAATTGTAAAAGCCATTGTGGCCGCTCAATCACTCCCTTCCATGAAGCAATTAGTGGGATTATGGCAGGCAATGAATGAACAGATCATCGCTAGTGGTGAAGTGAGCCAAGCATCGATCGCGTTTATTGATAGGGAAGGTCATCAACAGCAAGTGAATGCGATTCGTTTAGGAGCGTTAGGTCTTGTGACCGAGCAAGGCTATGTGAGTTGGCATAATCAGCGTCAAGATGCGGTTGCGTATCAGCAGCAACCCGATAATGGGCCGAGTTATGCCTCGCTACAAACGCTCGTGCAAGGGGGAATGGCAAACGTCCTACTGGATCCGTCTCGCGGCTTATTATTGGAGCAGCTTGCGCTTGCTCCTACCTTACAGCAACGGTTCGAAGCTGGCGGTGTGATTGGTAAAATCATTTTGTTCTTGTTAGGTGTTGGATTGATCATTGCGATCTACCGAGGTGTGACGCTTGCGGTAGCACGACAAAAAATTCAGCAGCAACTCAAGACGCCTCATCATATAGGCAATAATCCGTTGGGTCGGGTGCTTTCGGTGTATGACAAAGAGCAAACCCGTAGTGTCGAAGCGTTAGAACTGCGTTTATTGGAAGCTGTGGTGGATGAGCAAGCCGGGTTAGAAAAAGGCCTTTCTATGCTCAAGCTGTTGGCCGCATTAGCTCCTATGTTAGGGTTACTCGGGACGGTAACCGGGATGATAGAAACTTTTCAGGTCATCACCCAATTTGGTAATGGTGATCCTAAAGTGATGGCAGGGGGAATATCAATGGCACTGGTGACCACCGTGTTAGGTCTAGTGGCTGCAATGCCTCTATTGCTGGCGCACAATATTTTGAGTTCGCAGGCCGAAAATATTCGTATCATTTTAGAAAAACAAGGAATTGGCTTAGTTGCTGAGCAAGCCGAACGTGAAAGTATGAATAACGATGCCAAAAAAGTCATCAGTCATGCTGCGTAAGGAGTTCATATGAATCAAGCTGATGGATTATTTTCCTTACCAAGCTTTTTCCTACCTCTTTCTGAGTTTATGGCTCAGGGGGGGGCTGTACTTTGGTGGTTAGCGGCGGTTGTGGCAATGTGCTGGTTGTTGGTTATCGAGCGTATTATTTATTTGGCCTTTATCTTTCCTCAACAGCGTAAGCAATGGATCGCGCAATGGCATGAGCGCAGCGATCAGCATTCATGGTATGCGCACGCTATTCGTTCAGGATGGATAGGACAAGCGCACATTCAACTCACTCAATATTTAAGTATGATCAAAGTGTTGGTGGCTATTTGCCCCATGCTTGGATTATTAGGTACGGTAACAGGCATGATTTCTGTTTTTGATGTAATGGCTACTCAGGGCAGTAGTAATCCTAAATTAATGGCCTCTGGTATCTCATTAGCAACATTGCCCACCATGGCGGGCATGGTCGCCGCTTTAGCTGGGATGTTTATCTATGCCCGGTTGGCGAAAACCTGCCGTTTGTGTGAGTTAAAACTTGAAAAATCCTTAAGGAGTCAGTGATGAGACTGGGGCGACGTTCATCGAATCAAGAAGAAGCACAAATCGATTTGACCTCAATGTTAGATATTGTGTTTATCATGTTAATCTTCTTTATTGTCACTAGCTCTTTTGTTCGAGAATCAGGGGTTGAAGTTAATCGTCCATCAGCAGCAAATGTTGCTGCGCAAAAAGATGCGGGTATTTTTGTTGCGATCACTTCGGCTAATGATATTTATATTGATAAAAGGCAAATCGACGCTGAAAGAGTCCAAGCAACATTAGAGCATTTACTGCTTGAGCAGCCAGAAGCCTCACTGGTCATTCAGGCCGATGAGCATGCCTATAATGGTACCGTGGTGAAAGTGATGGATGCGGCAAAAGGTGCTGGTGTAAAAAACATTGCGTTAGCGGCGGAGAAACGCGGATGATGCGTTTAGTTCTGGCGATGCCTTTTGCAGCAGTGATTGCTGCCAGTTTGTTTACCTTTATGGCTTGGATGGTCAACAACGATGGATTGCGTTCACCACAACAAAGCCAGTCGTTGAGCTTTAATATGGTGATGGTTGAGCAAGAACAAGATGTTCAACGTCGTCAGCGAGCGATTCCAGAGCAACCTCAAATGCCTGAGCCGCCACCGAAAGCACCAGTTACAAAACCGCAAAGTACGGTAGCCAATACCGTAACACCAACTAGTGTCCCATCACTCGGATTAGATACGGCGATTAATGGTATCGCGATTAATACGCCCACTTTTGGTGACTTTGGTGCCAACCAACAGGCATTACCTTTGTATCGTGTTGAGCCAAATTATCCTGCTCGAGCTCTGAAGCGTAATATTGAAGGTTATGTCGTTTTACGCTTTACCATCGATGAAACCGGTAGACCGACGGAAATTCAAGTGGTCGATGCCAATCCAAGACGAATGTTTGAGCGTGAGGCGATGCAGGCATTACGTAGTTGGAAATATCAACCCAAACTGTTAGATGGCACGGCCGTAACCCAGCCAGGTCAAACAGTAAAACTGGAGTTTAAGTTAGCCAAATGATCAGACGATTAATCATTTATCTACTCTTAATGGGAGCGGCTTCATCATCGGCTGCGGAGCTGAGCCCTTATGCTGCCAACAAAGCCTTACAAGCAAACCAGTTTGCTCAAGAAGAGCGCTTTATTGATGCCATTCGTGTATTAGAAGAAACGCAACTGACACGAGCATATGATAAGGCTTATTTAACCCGAATGCTTGGGGTGTTCTACTGGCAAAATGAACAGTTACAACCCGCGATTGAGTCACTTAGTGATGCGGTGAATAGTGGGGAATTGCAAGAGGAACAAGAGTGGACAACAAGACGCATGCTAGCGGATTTGTTATTAATGGATCACCAATATCAACCGGCACTACCGCATTATTATCAATTAACTAAACAGGTACCTAAAGATCAAAAAGCGCATGAATTATGGTTGAGAATTGGTCAGGTTCATTATCAGCTACAGCAATGGAAAAAAACCTTAGAGGCAATGGCGCATTATCAGCATTTTCAGTTACCCGATCAAGTGACGCCATTATCGATTACATTAGGGGCTCAGTTACAGTTAGAATATTGGTCTGCCGCCATTGACACATTAAAACGATTAATTACTTTAGAGCCGAGTAAAAGCAGTTGGTGGCTACAGCTTGTCAGTCTGGAACTTCGTACCGGACGGCAAAAAGAAGCTTTAAGTAGTTTAAGTCTGGCTAAATTGCAAGGCGTAGAACTTAGTCCTCAAGAGCTAAGATTACTGGCTCAACTGTATGCTCAAAATGGTATACCCATACGAGCTGCACAGCTGTTAGAACAGTTATTGGCGACTAATAGTGATCTTGAACTTGTGACTGAGTGTGCAACTTATTGGCAAAGAGCAAAAGAGTGGGATAAAGCCATAGAATCGTGGTCAATCGCCGCGAAGAAAGATCGACAATATTACTGGAATGTTGCATTGCTCCAGAGCCAAAAAGGTGAATATAAACAAGCGCTCGCTTCATTAGATCACGTGACAGATCGCCAACGCCAGCCAGAGGTTGCTTTAGCTAGAGCTCGAGCTTTATATAAGCTAAATCAACTCGATGATGCATTAGCCCAAGCGAAAAAAGCCCATCATTTAAGTCCTTCTAGAGAAAGTCAAGGTTGGGTTGATTACCTGACTCAGCTTAGGGCAATCAACGCTCGGCAAACATCCTAATCAAGAAGGCGCACTCCATTGAGGGTGCGCCTTTCTTTGCCTATTCTATCGATCAGTAAAAGCCATGAGTGGTTTATTGTCTTTCACTCTGTTTTTGTGGGAGTCAGGCAGAAAACGCATATTTACAATTGATGGAACAAGGGGCTGTGGGGAAGATACAAGAGCGTGAGCCGTCACACAGTTACTCAGTTTTCGCGAAGTAAGAAAGTTTTATCTAATGTGAGAGCGCTCGTAGCGTAAAATAAAACCCCAGATAGTGGTAGTGCAATCACATACTTTTCTTTATGCATCATCAGACATACAGTCAGAAGAGGAAAGAAAAATGCACTTAAAACTCTCACTCATTACGCTCTCATTGTTGATAGCGAATCCGATACAGGCCGCACCAGCTCAAGAAGAACCCATGCCCATTCTTAAAGCGAATGAATATCGTGAAGGAATTGCGTTAGAACAGTATTGGCAAAGTGAAAAATTGGATGGTATTCGAGCAATATGGGATGGAAAGCAACTAACGACTCGCACAGGGAAACTGATTTATGCCCCTGCATGGTTTACGGCGGTATTACCTCATTATCCTGTTGAAGGCGAACTTTGGGCCGGTAGGGGGCGGTTTTCTCTTGTTCAACAAACGGTACTCGATCACCACCCAACCGATGAAGCTTGGCAACAGATAACCTTTATGTTATTTGACTTACCGACTTTTTCCGGCGATTACCAAACTCGTTATCAACATTTACGCTCATTGACCTCAGCCATTAATCAAACACATATCCAATATGTAAAACATGAGCCGATTATCTCAGAAGAAGCGCTTCTTAATGAGCTTGATCGACTTTTCTTGTTAGATGCAGAAGGGATTATGTTAAGAAAGTTCTCTTCAACCTATAGCGCAGGACGAAATAATGACTTACTCAAACTGAAAAAACATCAGGATAGTGAAGCTCAAGTGATTGGCTATAAAATGGGGAAAGGTAAATATCATAATATGGTCGGCTCCCTGTTGGTGCGTAATGATGCGGGTATTGAATTTGCTTTAGGGAGTGGGCTAACTGACTTTTTGCGCCAACAACCTCCTGAAATTGGTTGTGTGATCACTTATCGCTTTAATGGTCTAACGGATTCTGGCAAACCTCGTTTTGCGCGATTTATGCGAGTTAAAGAGTCTTGTGCTTATGCAGAGACATTAACGTTTCGCTAGAAGAAGTTAGAAGCCGCGTTTATCGCGGCTTCAAGTAAAAGAGTATCGCTATTATTTGGTCGCATAATACATTTGGACGTCATCATCTTGGTGTTGTATCCAATACAAACGGAGCCCAAGCATTATTGCCGCTGAACTTAACCCCACAATGAAACCGATCCAAAAACCACTGGCTCCCATCGGTTCAACAATCCAATCTGTCATCGCGAACAGGTATCCTGTTGGTAGGCCTAAAACCCAGTAAGCAATAAACGTCCGGTTGAAAATCGCAGCCATATCTTTATAGCCACGTAGTGCTCCTGCGGCAACAACCTGAATGGCATCTACACATTGGTATACTCCCGCTAGAATGAGCAAGTGCATCGCCATCATGATAACTTCAGGGTTATGGGTATAAAGTAACGCAATTTCTTCCCTAAATAAAATGGTGAACGTTGCAGTAAATAAAGAGGCAATTACCCCAACGAGCAACCCGACATTTGATGCAATCGCGGCACCGGATAAATTTTCTTCACCAAGAGTATGTCCAACACGAATAGAAACGGCTGAACCAATACTCATGGGTAAGACAAAAACCAGTGAAGAGAAACTGAGAGCGACTTGATGGGCAGCCACGACCAATGGGCCGAGAGGTGCGACTAACAAGGCCACAGCAGCAAATAGTGTCACTTCAAAAAATAGCGCAGCCGCGACTGGGAATCCAAGTTTAAATAAGCGGCATTGTGCTTGCCACTGGGGACGATGGAAGGTGGCAAAGAGTCGAATACGAGCTAACCGATGAGAAGTTACCACATAAAATAGCAGCATGATAAACATCAACCAGTACACGATCGTGGTTGCAACCCCACAGCCGACACCACCCAGTGCTGGCGCACCAAATTTACCGTAAACAAAAATCCAGTTTAATGGGATATTGAAAAGTAAGCCTAAGAAGCCTATCACCATTGCCGGTTTGGTCAGAGACATTCCATCGGTGAAGCTGCGTAAGGTTTGGAAAAGAAGAAAAGCGGGTACAGCAAACATCACCGCGTACATATAGCCAATGGTTTTTTCAGCCATTAAGGCCTCAACATCCATTAAGCCCAAAATGGTTTTGGTTTGGAATAGCACAAGAATGATCGGGATAGATATCCATAATGCTAAGCTAATGCCTTGTTGGATTTCAAACGAGATACGCTCTTGTCGGCCGGAACCATTTAACTGTGCAACAACAGGAACCAGCGCCATCAGTAAGCCGATACCAAATAAGATAGAGGGGAGCCAGATGCTTGCCGCAATAGAGACTGCCGCCATATCCGTTGCGCTAACTCCGCCCGCCATGACCGTGTCGACAAACCCCATTCCGGTTTGCGCAATAGAGGCGATTAATACCGGCGTCGCTAATTTAATTAAGGTCGACGCTTCTTTTTTATAACGTTGCACTGTGTTCTCCGCAAAGAAGACTAGCTGAGCCAAAGAAAAGGCTCAGAGTTTGGTTATGTAGCTTAGGAAAATGCCATGATATTATGTAGTACTAGGGTCAACAGACCTAGAGAGAATGATAAAGAAATGTCACACTAAGCACCACGAAAATCTATCGGAATAATGAAATGTTTACAGGTATTGTACAAGGAACCGCTAAAATTGTCTCGATTGAAAGGAAAACACAATTTCAAACCCATACTATAGCGTTGCCTCAAGCGCTTACTGAGGGGTTAACCATTGGCGCATCTGTTGCTCATAATGGTTGTTGCTTGACGGTTACTCATATCGCGGATCGGTGTGCTTCGTTTGATCTAATGCAAGAAACGTTAGCGGTCACCAATTTAGGAACCCTTCAGGTTGGGGATGAAGTGAACGTTGAGCGAGCCGCAAAATTTGGCGATGAAATCGGTGGCCACTCAATGTCTGGTCATATCAGTGAGATGGCTACACTAGTCGACGTGATTGAGTCTAAAAATAATAAGACACTTTGGTTCGAGTTACCTAGCACTGCAATGAAATATATCCTGACCAAAGGGTATATTGGTCTTGATGGATGTTCATTGACGATTGGTCAGGTAGAAGGGAATCGTTTTAATGTTCATCTTATTCCAGAAACCTTACAACGAACATTATTTGGACGGCGTCAAGTCGGGGATAAAATTAACGTTGAATTTGATCCGCAAACACAAGCTATTGTTGATACTGTTGAACGAGTACTGATGTCCCAGTCTTGCAAATAAGTGAGCTGCTTTGCCCCGCTCGACGAATCACTTAGTTAAATCGTGATTAAGAGAATACCGCTTAACCACGATTTTTGTTTTTGGCAGGGAGGTTAAAATATTTGTTCATCATCGGCATCAATAGTTAGTTCTACGCTATCTTTTAGCTCATTAACGGTCATATTTAAATGTATCGCATGACAGCAAGCAGGACAGTCATCATAGAATTCTTGGCTACCATTACTCGCATCCAAAGTGATGCGAATAGCGTGACCACAATGAGGACAAAGTGCCGTTCTTTCGGTAAATGGTTTCATCTCTCTTTTCCTTACTTCTGTGGGAGATATAGTAATATTAAGCTGTTAAGTTGCTTAAAGTTGAAAATTAAGTATAAATTTTGAAGAAACACGTGAAATTTGACATCCCCCAACGCCTTGGCGCTACAGGTCGACGGTGAGCAAGTCGCAATGAGCATTCACTGATGATCTGATTGGAATCAACGAATGCAGCCCATACTGCTTGCGCTTCAACGAGAGTGGGGATATTGACCTCAATAATGGAGAGATTATAGTGATGATATATACGACGACAGAAACAGTACCTGGTCAGGAAATTACTGATATTTTAGGCGTTGTCATGGGTAATGTTGTTCAGTCTAAACATGTTGGTCGAGATATTATGGCAAACTTAAAAGGTTTGGTGGGGGGCGAACTGAAAGGTTACACTGAAATGTTGACGGACGCTCGAAATATGGCTATCGAGCGGCTATTAACAGAAGCAAGGTTATTGGGCGCTGATGCTGTTGTCGCAGTACGTTTAACCACCAGTGCTATTACTGATGGCTCTTCAGAAGTGCTTGCTTTTGGTACTGCGGTAAAGCTCAAAAAATAAATCAAGTCTAAATCAAGTCAATGTGCGCCTCTATCCATCGAGCGCTTTACTTTTATTGGTCAACAGAGACTAGTCAGCGAGTAAGTTTTTGATCAAGTGATCGGCTTGAGCTAAATACTTGCCACCAAAATGATTGCAGTAGCTCAGAAGTAGGTAAAGATTATAGATGTTTTTGCGTTCTGCATAGTGAGCATCAAGCGGATAAATACTTTCATAACCGAGGTAAAATTCTGGCTGGAAACCACCAAATAGCTCTGTTGCGGCAAGATCGCACTCTCTGTCTCCCCAATAGCAAGCCGGGTCATAACTGATCGGCCCTGTTACCGATTGTGCGACATTCGTCGTCCATAAGGCACCATGAAGTAAAGATGGTTTCGGTGTGTGAGCACCGATCTTGTATTTAATGAGCCCAACGAACTGATCAATGTCCACCAGATCAATGCCTTTTTCCTTGAGCAATTGGAGTTGCCAGCCTATACGCTGTTCAGCAAAAAATAGCGCCCATTTTTTATGCCAAGGGTTAGGCTGTATTAATGTACCTAGATGATTTTCCACATCAAACCCATACTCCTTTTGTTCTCCCCATTGGTGCAGTTTCGCTAACTGTTGCCCAAATAAGTAACTCTGCTCTGGGTTATCGAGCGGCTTCGTCGGCAAATAATTGAGGATAATAAAAGCATGATTTTTCGTTGTCCCGACTAACCTAGGTACGGGAACTGTAATCGAGTCACTTTCAGCTAAAAGCTTTAGATTTTGTGCTTCCAGTTCATAGTGGTGGATAAAATCACGTTGGTTTATCTTAACAAAGTAGCGTTCTATACCATTAGAAATAACATAGCAGTCGTGAAGTTCACCGCCTGGTAATTTTTCTTTTTCAACAATACGATAGTGGATTGATAAGGTCTCTGAAAGTTGTTGTGCAATAGCCTGCCACATAGCGATCTTCCCATCCCTATTAATGTACACCTAGTGTAGGTGATGGCGTTAAAGATGTTCAATTTTAACGCACATAATTTAGCCAGATTATCATTTTGGCAGCGCTAAAATATATAAATGTGATAGTTATCAAGTTTCTCAGCGGGTCTTAAATACACTTTTCCTTGTACACTGAGATTGAGGTGTAATAATGATATTTCTTATAGAGAGTCGCGCTACTCGTTCATCAAAGTCGCTTATTATGATGAGAGGCGATCTTTTTTGTTGAAGAAATGGCTCGTCGTCAAATATTCTATAGCATAAATCTGTGAAAAAGGTCGTTCATGGCTTAGTATTACTCAAGGGAACATGGATTCTGGCAGTAAGTGGTAAAGCGGAGAAAAAAAGTGGTTGTAGACACCGATGGTTATTCAGCTCTAATTGAACATTTATCGATGAACATGGACATATTTACTCGTGATGGTTACACGGGGAAAGAAAGTGTCGAAGATGTCATCACTGATATGGTTGCTAGTAACATTATGGCGATATTTGAGCAAAACCCTGAACTGCATTCAAGTGTCCGCTTTCAATTACTGAAAGAAGCGGATCTGGTGGTCGATGATTTAGGCGAAGTACTGGCTGGCGTTTGGTCAAAGCCTGCCACCAATGATCAGATCCTATTTTTAGATGAATATATTGCTTTGGTCAAAAATCTATTTGACTCTGCCGTCAGTAAATATGACTAAACCTCAATCGTTTTATCTCCTCGCCTCAGTTGATTCACTTATTGTTGACCACGGCGGATTTGCTATTCGTCGGAATTGCCATAGTTTTGATGCCCAATAAGGGTTATCAATTCTCGATATCACTACACCCTGTGACGTTGATGCATGCATAAACGATTTATTGCCTAAATAGATCCCAACATGGCGAGTGGTATGTGATGTTTTGAAAAAAACTAAATCGCCATACTGAGCGTGATGATACTCAATAGCTTGACCTTGTTGGCTCTGTAAGCGTGTGGTTCTCGGGAGTGATTGTTGCCAAGCGTCTTGATATGCGATCTGGACAAACGCTGAACAGTCGATTCCAGTTTTATTAGAACCACCGAGGCGGTAAGGAACGCCTTGCCATTGTTGATAGACCAAAAATAGTGAACTCTCTGGCCATTGTGGCGGCTGTAGCCACTGTTGATGACTTGCGCTACGCTTGGGTGTGGTCGAACAGCCAATGACCATAAACAAAGCTAATAAGCTTAAGTAGTGACGTTTCTTCATTTTTCTCATCCTGCGGCATTTCTTCTTTTAATGACGACGAAAAGGCTGAGTTAGCATTTTATCTAGCCATTGTTCTCTAGGGTTTTGAAAGTCTGGTAGACCGATTATCATCTTGTCATGCCCGCGTTCAGGTTGAGCGCGATAAGTTGCAAACCATTGATCCCATATAGATAAACAAAAACCAAAATTGGCATGAGTTTCGACAGGAACAATGGAGTGATGCACGCGGTGCATATCAGGAGTCACCACAACTTTACGCAGCCACTTATCAAGGGTTAATCCTAACTTAGCATTGCTGTGATTGAACATCGCGCTCGCATTAAGGATGATTTCAAATAAAAGAACAGTAAGAGGCGATGCGCCTAATATTACTACGGCGATAATTTTTATGCCGACTGAAAGAATAATTTCAATCGGATGAAACCGAGCCCCGGTGGTGACATCGATATCTTGATCGGCATGATGCATACGATGTAAACGCCACAAGCTGGGGATGTAATGAAACAAAACGTGCTGAGCATAAATGATGGCATCAAGTATGACTAAACAAAGCAATAAGGCTAGCCAAGAAGGGACTGTAAGCCAATACATCAACCCGAATTGTTGCTCTTGTGCCCATTGAGCCGCAGAGAAAGCAACAACGGGCATCAATATAGTCACTAATAGGCTATTTAACCCGACCAGCCCTAAATTATTAATCCAACGTAGCCATATTGCTTGAGTGCGTTTTTTGCGTGGTAGCAATTTTTCCCATACTGCACAAGCGATAAGTACAAATAAAAAAATAACCAAGCGCCATGTTTCTGCTTGCATTGGCGTTGAACCTCCTATTCAGTAAAACAACTTTTTAAAAGAGTAGCCAGCTAGAGAGCTGAGCGGTAAAATTATCGCTCATTTCATTTTCCGTGATAGTTATGAGAATTCACGCTTTTCACCGTTTGTATCAGGATCGCCTGCAGCGATCAACTAAACCTTTTTTAGCCCGCGGCTCAAAAATAGCGCGCTGTTCATTTTGCCATGTACCACAAGCACACTGCTTATGCGAATTTCAGCCAGATATTGAGACCCACGTTGCGGTCATGTTGTTAGTTTCTGAAAATGAAGTCTTTAAACCCAGTAATACTGGGCGATTAATTGCCGATACAGTAAAAGAAACTTATGTTTATCAGTGGCATCGTACCGAACCTGATCCACAAATGTTATCACTACTCTCTGATCCTCATTTTCTCCCGATCCTGGTTTTTCCAGCGCAAACCGAGCAAGATCGAGAGCGTCAACTGGGTGCGATACCTCAATTAAAGGGAAACCAAAAACTATTATTAATTTTTATTGATGGTAGTTGGCGTGAAGCCAAACGAATTTTTCGCCGTTCAACTTATCTTGCCTCACTCCCGATTTTATCTATTGAACCAGAACAACTGTCGAGTTATTTGATGAGAAAAGCCAGCGATGAGCAATATTTGGCGACCGCAGAAGTTGCAAGTTTAGTGTTATCGCTGTGTGGTGAAGAAAAAGGAGCAGAAGCATTGCATATTTGGTTTGAAGCCTTTAAAGAAAGTTATTTGCTCGGTAAATCGCGACTTAAGCCAATGCTCGATAAACCTGCACTACAAAGATGGCAAGCTTATCAACAAACGGTTTAATAAAGCGAGGTGAGTCTAAATATTAATCTATCATGATGTTTTCATGTATAAACTTTGCCGTGAACAGCATAAACTCGGGGCATTGGTCACGGACAAGTTAATCAGCAATATGGATAATATTGCGGTTTTGTTTTTTGATAATTTGACCCAAGGTCGGGTATTTTTAAGGAGAGATAAGCATGTATTATGGCTTTGATGTCGGTGGTACAAAAATTGAGTTTGGTGCCTTTGATAAAAATTTACAACGTGTGGCAACCGAACGAGTACCGACACCAACAGAAGATTATGCTCTATTAGTCGATACCCTTGCTGGGTTAATTGCAAAATATGATGCTCAATTTGGTGTTGAAGGCACCATTGGTCTTGGTCTACCTGGTATGGAAGATGCCGATGATGGCACGGTTTTAACCGTCAATGTTCCGGCTGCAAAAGGCAAGCCTTTGCGCGCCGATCTTGAAGCCAAAGTCGGGCGGAGTGTAAAAATTGAAAACGATGCAAACTGTTTTGCATTATCAGAAGCATGGGATGAAGATCTGAAAAAGGCACCTTCGGTGATGGGGCTGATTCTGGGCACCGGTTTTGGTGGTGGTTTAGTTTATGATGGAAAAATTTTCTCTGGCCGTAACCATGTTGCCGGTGAAATGGGCCATATGCGTCTGCCGATTGATGCTTGGTTCCATTTAGGTAGTGAAAAAGCGCCTTTATTAAGCTGTGGTTGTGGTAACAAAGGTTGTCTTGATAATTATTTGTCTGGCCGTGGTTTTGAGCTGATTTATCAACACTATTTTGCGGAAAAGAAAGCGGCGATTGATATTATTACCGCTTACCAGCAAGGAGAAGCTAAAGCGGTTGAGCATGTTGAGCGTTTTATGGAGCTGTTAGCGATCTGCTTAGCAAATTTGTTTACTGCTACCGATCCGCATGTTGTGGTTTTGGGCGGCGGTTTGTCTAACTTTGATTTGATCTATCAAGAAATGCCGAAACGCATTCCTAAGCATCTCTTGTCTGTCGCTAAATGTCCAAAAATCATTAAAGCCAAGCACGGCGACTCTGGCGGTGTTCGTGGCGCTGCTTTCTTAAATATTAAGTAATTTGAATAAAGTCAAAAAGGCTTACTAAGAAGTAAGCCTTTATATTAACGACTGTGCGAGGTTTGTTTAAGCCTTTGGTTTTTTGCCGACACCATGGTTTTCTTTCGCTTGCAAGGTGATCAATCCAAAGCCTAACTTTTTAAAATAGTTATCACGGTAATTACGCACAGCTTTAGTATCTGAGACGGCTTCGAGCTGCAATTCCATCTTCAAATACTCGGAAAGATCAATCCCTTCTGCTTCAGCAACCGCTTCATGAATATTGCGATGTTTTTCATAGGAAAATGTTAATGTTTTCTGTTCATCTTTGTAGCTGTAAATAATGGTACGAGCCATGGGGTTCTCTATTTACTCTTATTAATGGGCTAAATTCTGCCTTGAAGTGGGATGATTGTCACGCTTTCACCGACACTCATCTTATCGACGGCGGGGTCAATCTCAATTAAACAGTTGGCTTGGCTCATCGAGTGTAAAATTCCAGAACCTTGCTTTCCTGTGCTTCTCACGACAAGTTGTCCAGAGGCATTTGTCGAGTAAATACCACGGCTAAATTCAGTCCGTCCTTGACGTGATCGCAACTCTTCACTAGCAATAGCGCGAACTTTTAATGGTTGCCAGCCGATCTCACCTTGCATCTTGCGTAGGGCGGGTTCAACAAAGTTGATAAATGAAACCATCACAGCCACAGGATTACCGGGCAAACCAAAGAAAGGGCACTGTCCAATACGCCCAAAGGCTAAAGGGCGGCCGGGACGCATGTTGATGCGCCAAAAGTCGACTCGCCCGAGTTTTTCGAGAGCTGATTTTATAAAGTCAGCATCACCCACGGATACACCACCAGAGGTTAGGATCACATCCGCTTGTTGGGTGGCTTGTTGTAATGTGGCGATCATTTTATCTTCATTATCTTCGATAATACCGAGATCAATCACTTCACAGCCCAGTTGGAAGAGCAACCCGCTCAAGGAAAAGCGATTGGAATCGTAAAGGGTATGCTCGGATGGTGGGGTGCCAGGGGCTTGAACTTCATCGCCGGTGGAAAATATAGCAACCTTTAGACGTCTTATAGCAGCAACATCGCTCATACCCAGCGAAGCAAGCATGCCCATTTCTGCTGAGTGGATTCGTTGCCCAGCATAAAAAACGGTTTGGCCTTGAGCAAGATCTTCACCGGCTTGGCGAACATTTTGTCCTGCTTTCACTGCATCCATTTTAAAAGAGACGGATTGATGAGTTTCAACGGCTTGCTCTCGCATGATCACGGTGTCAGCTTGATTTGGCATCGGAGCACCCGTCATGATTTTCATGCATTCCCCCATCGCCAGTGATTGTGAAGACGGATGACCGGCTAAAATTTCTCCGACAAGCTTGTAATGCGAACGGCCGAGATCATCACTACGAATGGCGTACCCGTCCATCGCTGAATTGCGATATGCCGGAACTGAAATTGGAGAGATAATCGGGTGGGCAAGTATCCGTCCATAAGCATTACAGATAGCCAGTTTTTCTTGACCATGAATTGGGGTTACCGCAGCAAGAATTTTCTCAACCCCTTGCGTAACCGAAAGAAAAGCGGGAGAAAGCGTATCGCAACTGGCGCTTGTTGCAGGCGGAGCAGAATGGCTTTTTACGTAGTTTAAAATAAATTGTCCAATTGCCTCTAAATCATTGATGGACATGTAAGGAAGGGCGGTTTCGATAGGCTCGTCTGCTGCAATCGCAATAATGTTGGGATCATTTAAGTATAACCAAGGTTTACCGACTTCTGCTCGGTGTAACTCAATTTTAGGGAACGCAATATTTTTACAACCTTCGACTAAAATTAAATCCAATTGCTGACTATCAAAACGTTGTAGTAACGCATTAAACTCAGTTTCTGCTTCTGGTGTTTCCGTCATCAATGCGTATCGATAACGAGAGGCCACCAACATTTGTGAGGCTCCTGCTTTACGGAGTCGATAACTATCTTTGCCAGGAATGTCGACATCAAAATCATGATGAGCATGTTTTAATATCCCAATACGTAGCCCGGCTTGAGTTAATTTAGGCAATAAGGCTTCAAGTAATGTAGTTTTACCTGTTCCTGAATAAGCGGCAAAACCCAGCAAGGGGAGGGATGGACGCTGAATATTCATGATTGTAATGCTCCAAATTGGGCCAGTTCTTGGGGAGTATTTAAATTGAAAAAACACGATGGGCGATCACTAAAATCGACATATTCGGTATGACATTCCTCGTAGAGCAATATGATTTTACGATCACCACGTGTTAAAAACGCTTCTAATCTGGGTAACACGCGGCGATGAAACAGGGTAAAAACCGGTTGTTGGTGCTGACCGTCATGAGCCACTAAGATTTCACTCTCTGTGGTTACGGCATTGCAAAAACGGGTGACAAAATCTTCACATAAGAGTGGACTATCACACGGAATAAAGCCAACCCAGTCGGTTTTTGCGTAGGTTAACCCGGCGTGAATACCACCCAGTGGCCCTGGATAGTGTTCAACTCGGTCGCTCACAACTGGGGCATATTTTTCGTAATCTAACTGATTGCGGTTGGCGTTGATCAACACATGTTTCGCTTGGGGTGTTAATCGTTCAAGGATATGTTCAATCAGGGGTTTGCCATTAAGCTTTATTAATCCTTTGTCTTTCCCCCCCATACGGCTTGCTTGTCCGCCAGCTAAAATAACCCAACTAGTTTGAGATGGAAGTAACATAAATGGTCTCTGATGATTCTGGAATAACATGCAATAAAGGCGATTCAACAAGTTGGTGGTTTTTGATCCACCACTGTTTGTGACATAACGCCGTTAATGCATTGGTTTGATGACTGGTGATCACCAAACTGGATCCACGGTTTAATAAATCTTTCGCCATTATAACTAATCTATCGATAGATTCTTCATCTAATGAAGCGCTTGGTTCATCCATTAATAAAATAGAAGGGCTTAATATCCAAGCTCTTGCCATGGCAACCCGCTGTTTTTCTCCACCGGATAAGACCGAGATGTGCTCGTGTGCTAATGTTTCTAAGCCAACCATACGCAAAGCGGTAATCACTTTATTGCGTTTGTCTTTGGCCGGTAAAGAAGAAAAACGAATCCCATAAGCGACGTTACGATAGACAGTATCATCAAATAAATAAGGCGTTTGGTGTAAGTACACGATGTTTTTATGAGCCCGGCTGCGTAATAAGCGCCGCCACCATACTTGATGTTGAGAGACAATACCGGTTGTAGGCGTTAATAAGCCAGCAAGGATTTTTAGCAATGTCGTTTTGCCAACTCCATTATCACCTTTAAGGTAGATCGCATCATGAGGGCCAAGCGCTAGCTGTGAGATATGAAATAAGCCTCGCTCATTAAAACGCATAGACAACTGACTCGCAGTAAGTTTTATCGACATAGGATATCCTTTCTATCGTTTTAAATTAGGTACGTAGATACCCTTTGCCCCGCATGCTTGAGAGCAAGAAGTTTAGTATCAATGCTAAACAAAGTAGGACGATACCGAGTGCGACGCCTTGAGCAAATGCGCCTTTTTGACTCTCCATGGCGATAGCCGTAGGAATGTTGCGCGTTAAGCCCATAATGTTGCCTCCGACCATCATCGAACAACCGACCTCGGTCACAATCCTCGAAAAGCCAGCGATGATTGCGGCACAAAGCGGGAAACGAGTTTCCCAAACCATGGTCATCGCAATACGTGGGACTGAAGCCCCTAATGTCATGGCGGTTTCAACCGAGCGACGATCACTCGATTGTAGTGCACCATGCATCATGGAAACTAAAATAGGAAAACAGATCAGCATTTGTCCGAGAATCATGGATTTTTGTGTAAATAACAGCTGCCAATCACCAAGCGGACCTGATCGAGAGAGTAGCATATAAAGTAGCAGGCCAATCACGACGGTTGGAACCGCCTGTAATGTATTGATCAAGGATAACAGCAGCCACTTTCCTCGAAAATGGCTGTAAGCCAAGAGAAAGGCCAGCAGGACAGCCGGCAGTAATACTAGAATCACGGCAGCTAAAGAAACACTAAAGGAGACCGCAACAATCCCCCATAACTCAGCATCAAAGCTGATCAATAAAGCGAGAGCTTCTAAAGTTGTTTGCCAAAGATTCATCAATTATTACTTATCTGCATTAGCAACAAAGAGTGCCTGACCATTGAGTGTAAAGTTATTGATTAACGTTTGAGCTTTTGCATTCACTAACCAATCACTGAACGTTTTTGCCCCTTGATAGTTGATGCTTGGATAACGTTCAGGATTAACGAGAATAACTTGGTATGGGTTAAAAAGTAGTGAATCGCCTTCATACAGCATCGCTAAGTCCAGCTTACTTTGATAAGCCAACCAAGTGCCACGATCGGTTAAGGTATAGGCCTGCATTTCTGAAGCTATATTTAATGTTGGCCCCATGCCTTGTCCTACTGAGCGGTAACCTGGAAAATCGGTTTTTACTTGGCTCTTTGCCCAAATGATTAATTCTTTCTTATGGGTTCCAGAATCATCACCGCGAGAAATAAACGGGATCGAACTTGCAGCAATATGAGCAAAAGCTTGTTGTACGTTTGGCTGATCTGAAACTTGGGCGGGATCTGCTTTCGGGCCCACAAGGATAAAATCGTTGTACATCAATTTACGAGGTAACACACCATAGCCTTGTTTAACAAACAGAGCTTCCGCTGCTGGAGCATGTGTCATGACCAGATCAACATCACCATGTTCACCCATTTTTAATGCTTTTCCGGTTCCTGTAGCGATCACATCAACGGTGTAACCTGAATCTTTTTTAAATTCTGGCAGAAGGTAATCCAATAAACCGGAGTGATAGGTACTGGTTGTGGTCGCTAGTCGAATACGCAGGGGGGCATCAGCACTTAACGCATAACCACTCGTTAACATTACCAGGCTGAGCATAAGCTGCACGAATATTTTTATCATTGTATTTGTCCGTTATGATGCAAAAGAAAGGATTGCGATATGAATAGCAAACTCAATGCCAAGATATTTACGACAATTTTCATGCAAAAATAAAGAATAACCACGAATAGAGTCGTGAAATCGTGACAACTTACCTAAGCTAAGACAAAATGTCTCAACTTAACGCCACCGAGTGTGACGTTCATTGGGTCATTATGTCTATATGAGATGAATAGAGAGCAATATGTCTTACTTTAGTTGCAATAAGTCGATACAGCATTACCAAGCATTTTCCGTATTAGTGGTCGATGATGAAGTGGGGATGCAGTCGATTTTACAAAAAGCATTAAGCAAATGGTTTTCGAAAGTTGACTGCGCTGGATGTATTGACGAAGCGGAGCAATTACGTAGTGCAACTCATTATGATTTGATTATTTTGGATATTAACCTACCGGGACGATCGGGCATTGAGTGGGAAGCGATTTTTATCGATTCGGATCAAAAACCAGACGTAATCTTTATGACGGGGTATGCCGACTTAGAAACCGCTATTAGCGCGTTAAAGTTAGGAGCCGCCGACTTTATTCTTAAACCTTTTAATCTTGAGCAAATGTTACAAGCTGTCGAGCGATGCATGGACAAGCGGCTCAATCAGCGGATGCAATATGCGTTACAACGAGACTTTCAACGTCATTGCGCGACACAAATTTTAGGCCAATCAGAACAAACGGAACAGCTCAAACAGGTCATTGTCCAATTTGCACCGTCAAGAGCTTCCGTACTCATTGAAGGTGAATCGGGCACTGGGAAGGAACTTGTTGCCCGTAGCATTCATGAAGCGAGCGAGCGACAAGGGCCATTTGTTCCGGTTAATTGCGGGGCTATCGCTCCTGAATTATTAGAAAGTGAGCTATTTGGGCATACGCAGGGCGCATTTACTGGCGCGAAAAAACATCGGGAAGGATTATTTCGGGTTGCCAATGGTGGGACTCTTTTTTTAGATGAAATAGGAGAAATGCCCTTCAATATGCAATCTGCATTATTGCGTGTATTAGAACAACGAGCGATTCGTCCTGTTGGGTCAGAAAAGGAATTATCTATTGATGTGAGAGTGGTGGCAGCAACCAACCGAAATTTATATCAAGAAGTCGAAGAAGGCCGTTTCCGAGCCGATCTTTATTATCGACTCAACGTATTAAAAATTGAGGTATGCCCACTGCGTGAGAGAAAGCAGGATCTACAAGAATTAGTACCTTTCTTTACTCAAAAACTATGTGCAGAGCTTGCAATTCGCCCTCCCAAATGGGCTCATGAGGATATATTGGCGCTACATACTTACGATTGGCCTGGTAATATCCGAGAGTTAAAAAACTTGATTGAACGAAGCTTATTGCTGGGCCAACCCTTGGCCCACCACTGGCAAGAGCCGATTAATCGGCCAGTATCGGATTCAGTGACAATGTCACACGGTGGGGAGCCAAATAGCGCCTCAGCGTCGGCCACTTTAGGGGGACAAGGATATCCAGACCACTGGAGTTTAAAACAGGTAGAAAAGGCGCACATTGAACAAATTGTTACTCGGCATCAGGGCAATAAATCGGCAGCCGCTCGAGATTTAGGCGTAGCGCGTAAAACTTTAGAACGAAAATTTAAAGAATGGGAACATGATGAACAATTCATGTCATGAAAACGCTTGGTGGCATAAATGGCAACGCCGATTTAAAACCATGGTTCGTTATCGTTTACTGATCCTTACCTCATTACCGATTGGCTTGACGCTGGTTGCACTGCTCACGATTAGCTTGTATTGGTCGTTACATTACACATGGCAAAGTGTCATGGTGGATATTTCTGAACGGTTAGGTGTGGCCGAAAATAGCATCGCTCTATTACAAAAAAGACAAGCCGACGCTATCCATGCTTTTGCTGATTCGTATCATTTTCAACATCAGATAAAGCAAGGTAAGGCGTATGAGGAGGACTTTACACAGTGGGTACAGCAGCAGAAAAAACAGTATCAGTTAGATTTTCTACATTTTGAGCCGATCCACACTTTAGCACAGCAGTTTCGCTATCTAGACTTAACTCGAAGGGCATCATTTTTTGATGTTTTAAGCCAGACTGAACTGCAACAATTAGACCCTGATTTGGTCAGCCGAGCTCAGATTCCTATCTTGAATGGTCATGAAATAGAACAACGAGGATTAGTCAGTCGTACCGTTATCCCGGTAAAAAATGATCAACAAAGAATGATAGGATTTTTAGATGGCGGCATATTACTCAACAATAGTACCCTGCTCGTCGATCAAATTCGTGATTTAATTTATCCCAACCAGTCGTATAGCCCAGAGGGAACATTAACTCTTTTTCTTGATGATTTGCGCGTGAGTACCAATGTTCCGTTAGATAGCAATAAACAAGTCGGCAGAGCAATCGGCACTTACGCTTCCGCTGAGGTGGTCGAGCAAGTCCTGCAACAAGGAACACAGTGGGTAGATAAGGCTTATGTTTATGATGCTTGGTACATCAGTGCTTATCAGCCTATCTATGATCAATACCATCAAGTGGTCGGTATGGTTTATACCGGCTATTTATTGTGGCCTTTTATTCAAACCTATCTCACTAACATGATAGAGATGGGGAGTATCACATTGATTGTATTGCTGATTTCAGGACTGTTTGTTTACCGTGGGGCGCGCGATCTTTTTCGTCCGATTGAGCAAATTCATCGCGTTGTCAAATTAGTGCAGATGGGAAAGAATCAGCGGATTGGTTCACTGGGATTAGATGAAAAGCATGAACTAGCACAACTGGCTAAACAGTTTGACAACATGCTCGATTTACTGCAGCAACGCAAAGAGCAAATTCAACATGCCGCCCATCAACTCGAGGAAAAGGTGCACTCAAGGACGGTCAGCTTGCACGAAAAAACACGGCAACTTGAGCATCATATTCAATTACTTAATCAAACCCGAACACAGTTAGTTGTACATGAAAAACTCGCCGCGCTTGGTGAGCTAACTGCCGGCATTGCCCATGAAATTAATAATCCTACCGCGGTTATTTTAGGCAATGCAGAACTGATACGCTTTGAGTTAGGTGCAGATGCACAACGGGTTGAAGAAGAAATTGACACCATTTTACTGCAAGTGGATCGTATTCGTAACATTACTCGTAGTTTATTGCAATATAGCCGCCATGGAGGCGTTCAAGATGAAATTACTTGGCAGCATGTGAATCCGATCATCGAAGAAAGCATAACTTTAGTAAAAGCGGGCAGTAAAAAACGAGACGTGGTGTTTATTACTCAATTACAGGCCCAGTGTTCAGTCGAAGTTAACCGTCACCACCTGTTACAAATTCTGGTCAACTTACAAATGAATGCGATTCATGCTATGCAAGGACAAGGTCAATTAACCATTCATAGTGAAGATTGGATTGAATCTAATCATACTTTTGGTGCGGTGATTCATGTAAAAGATGAAGGATGTGGCATTAAGCCTGAGCATTTAACTCGAGTGTTCGACCCTTTCTATACGACGAAGAGAGATGGAACCGGGCTCGGGTTGTCTGTTTCACAAAGCTTAATCAGTCAAGTCGGAGGAGAGATCCGAGTCCAATCAGTTTACGGTGAAGGTAGTGTTTTTAGTATTTATCTTCCAGCTAAAGTGTCCCATTCATTACCAATAAACCAACGAGTGGGCTAAAACTTTTAATCGAGATGCTCTTTGAGCGTTTGATGGAGCATGGCATAAACGTTTATCCTATTATAAACCGCATTCATGCTCTTACTGGCCCATGCTGAACAGTGATGCAATTAATTTAAGTAAAATTAGCCTCATATAAAACACCGACTATACTTAAATCGATATGATGTGTATTGGAGTCATTATGCTTAAAAGTGTTCAGGTGATTTTCTTTACCCAGATGGTGTTGTGGGTGACGCTGATTTTGCTCAGCATGGGGTTTATGAAGTATCAGGTGTATCACCATCAACTTTATCAATCCTTAACTCAAGATGTGAATCATACAGTCAACCGTCTTTCGATCAGCTTGTCGAAACCCATTTGGGATTTTGACTTTGAGGGCGCAAAATCGATTGTATTATCTGAATTAAATAATGTCATTATTTCCGCTATCCAAATTAAAGATAGCGATGGCCGTAGCATCATTTTCTTTCATAATGCCCCTGATTTTCCTGAAGTTCGTGAATTATCTCCATCGCTTTATACTGGAACAAAAGAGAGCGATTTTTTTGTTGATGATTTTGGTGAAAAAAAACGGGTTGGGTCGATCACGCTTTATTACAACGACTTTAATATTGATACACAATTAAAGGGATTAATGAAAAATGTCATTATGGAAGTGGTGATCCTAGACCTATCGATTATTATTATCACATTATTACTATTGAGATTTACCGTTCTTAGACCGCTTAAAATTTTAACGCAACGAGTATCCGATTTAGCATCTGGAAATGGTGATCTTACAAAACGAATTCAATTGTCTAAGCTACATGAATTTAAAGAAATTACATTAGGAATTAATCGATTTACTGAATCTCTAGAAGGAATTGTCAAGCAGATAATCCATTCGACTGATACGTTAACACAGTCATCTCACTCTGGGTGTGAACTGGCTAGAAATAATTCGGCGAGTTTGAAGGAGCAGAAATCCACATTAGCGAAGATTTCACAATCGGCCGATGAGATTCAGCACTCCGTAAAACAAGTTACCGATGTAGCGCTTAATTGTGCGCAACAGGCGGTCTCTTCTAATCAGCTGACCAGTCGCATGCATCAATCGATAGAATCGACCTCCAGTGAACTACAACTCGTACAACAAAAGATGTTGCAGCTCAACAACACCATGAATCAATTGAATGCAGAAGGTGAAAAAATCAATACCATTCTTAATGTGATTAATGATATTTCTGAACAGACCAATTTATTAGCCTTGAATGCAGCCATTGAAGCGGCACGAGCAGGAGAACAAGGAAGAGGATTTGCTGTTGTAGCGGATGAAGTCCGTAATTTAGCGGTAAAAACGGGTCACTCGACAGAACAGATAAAAGCGAATATTAATACACTAAATGCAACAACTTCCATTGTGGAAAATGAGCTGGAAGATATTGCCATGTCCTTAAAGCACACGTCCGAACATTTTGCTAGTTCTCATCAAGTGATTGAAGAAATGAGCGAATTATCTAAAAAAATTCAAGATGAAAACCAGTATGTCGCGACACTGGCCGAACAGCAAAACGCGGCAATTAATAATATCAATACGTCATTACGGGCGGTGACTGACTCATCTCAAGATGTGTCTATCGGCGCTGAATCCACGTTAGAAATGACGAGTGAAATAATCAGAATCGGAGAGGATATTACTCAACAGCTCAATCAATTTAAAACGAATTATGATCAGTAGATTGTTATAGGGACATGGTCAATTCAATGAGTATTTAACGTTTAATGGAATAGGAAGGAATATAGTATGAAAATTAAATTTATCTTAACGGCGGTTTTATTATGTTTTTCTTCAATAGCAATATCGGCCAGTTTGAGTTCCCTTAAATTTATCACTGAAAATTACCCTCCCTTCAATTATGAGCAAAAAGGGCAATTAACCGGTATTGCGATTGATATATTAGAACATGCAACTCAAGCGGTAAATGATCCCGTCAATCGTCAAGATGTCAGTTTACAACCTTGGGCGAGAGGTTATGCTTCGGCATTAAATACACCTAATACGGTATTATTTTCGATGACGAGAACCGACGCTAGAGAAAACTTATTCAAATGGGCTGGCCCTATTGTCGAAAGTCGTATTGTCTTGTGGGCAGCGAAGGATCGTCAAATTAAGCTCTCATCGATCACCGATGTGAATAACTATCGAGTTGGGGTTGTACGAGAAGATATTGGAGAGCAGCTATTAAAAAGTGCAGGAGTTAACGATAATGTATTACGTTCATCAGCCACACCAGAAATGGTTGTTCGTCAATTAGATGCTCAACGTATTGATTTATGGGCTTATGGTGATAATGTGGGAGCATTTATTATGAGGGAGCATAATATTGATCCCAATAATTATGAAATTGTCTATGTCCTGCATGAATCGCAAACCTATTTTGCTTTTCATAAAGACACCCCCGATGAGTATGTCAGTAAAATTCAGCAAGGCATTGATATTATAAAAGAAAATAATAAGCTTAATCAGATAATCGACAGCTATCGTTAATAACTATATAAATAATAACTATATAAACAATAACTATACCCAAACAACTTGAGGTGATAGGTAGACGGCCAGTAAGTGAGTCCCCATGAGCATAGGCAGACGATGCGATTGGGGGTGAACGAGCGTAGCCAACACTGCGGTAGCTTCAAGTCAGCAGGGTATCGCACCATTGTTTGTTATTATTCCTTTGGAGATTAACTTTTCACATCAAAATCTACTTTTCTCGCACCGCTATAAATCTCAAATCTTAATCCTTTGGCTCGCGCAATGGTGGTAATACCAAATTGATTCGCAAGATCTAACCCCATTTGAGTCACGCCGGAACGAGAAAGCAGAACGGGTATTCCCATCTGTGCAACTTTAATCACCATCTCTGAAGTTAAACGGCCCGTCGTGTAGAAAATTTTATCTTCCCCAGTATCACCGTTTAACCATAATTCACCGGCTAACGTATCAACCGCGTTATGTCGGCCAACATCTTCAACAAAAGAGAGTACGCGGTTATCTTGACAAATAGCGCAACCGTGTACCGCGCCAGCTTTACGGTAAGTATCGTTATAGTGAGTTAATGCCTCTAAAGCGGCGTATATTTGTGATTGTTTCAGATCAGTCTGTGGAACTCGATACCCTTCAAGTTGTTGCATCACATTGCCATACATTGTCCCTTGTCCACAGCCAGATGTGACGGTTTTTTTCTTAAGCGCAGGCTCAACGCGTGCAATGTTTTCTTCAGTGATGACTGCGGCAGAATGGGTTTGCCAGTCAATAATGACTGATTTCAGCTTACTCGGATCAGAAATAAAGCCTTGATTTTTTAAGTAGCCAAGAACTAAAGCTTCGGGACGAGAGCCAAGAGTCATGAGCGTGACCACTTCTTTCCAGTTTAACAATACTGTTAAAGGGCGTTCACAAGCGATGGATTTGGTCAATGGTTCTCCATATTGATCGTACACTATGACATCGATGGTTTGTTGAGGGTTTTCACTCGGTTTTATGGTCGAAAATGTGTTAGGCACCGTGGCTTCCTATCAATGTGATTACTTAAGCTTTAGTCTGTGTATCGTATGCCAAGTCAGAGCAAATATCATTCCATGATTAACCTTGGGTCGGTTTGTTATCCCCCAACAACTTGGAATTGCAGGTCGGCAAGTGATGATAAATTGTCTGGAAAAATTTGCCCTAAGGTCTGTTGAGAAGCAATCCCATAAGCATAGACAGGCGAGATCATTGGAGTGAACGAACATAACCCACACCGCTGTCGCTTCAAGTAGGAAGGATATATGTGGCTTAATAATTGCTTGGTTTAGCTATTGTTGATCGTTTGATTCTAAATATTTTGCATGAGGGATTAGTGCTTATGCCTGTAAACGTTCCATGTACTGAATTACCAACCAAAACAGACTCGCAATGGCCGATCCGTTGTCAGCTCGTGTTGCAAGAGGTTCAAGTGGGGCGGTGGATGACCGCTCAATGGCAGTTAGTCGGATTTGATTTAGCCCCAACCGCCTCCGATATAGCTTGGTTGACGTTGCAACTCTTTAGAGATGAACGGACGGATTACCGCTTTAATCTTAGTTCTCGTGAGCCCAAACTGTTTGTTATCTTAGAAAACCTAACCGAGCCAGAAGCGAAATTAGTTCGCTTAACCGCTGCACAAAATGTGGCGGCTCGTTATATGGATAGTGATTATATTGTCCTTTCCGCACCCATGCCACTTGCAGTACAGGCTTGGATGGAAGCTTATATTGGTCGCGAAGGTGAGTTGTTGGCGTGTCAAACTAAAAAGCGCAAGGGCGCAGGGAGAGCCAGTGGCAAGTAGTACTTTTTTCCATCGTTGGTCAAAACGTAAATTAAATCAAGAAGAGGAAAAACAACCTCTTCAAGCGACCTTTAAAAGTGATGCCTCGAGATTGGCTTCTGCCTCTCGTGATGACAGGAGTGACGATAATGCTGTGCAAACCGTAGCGGTTGACGATCCAAACCCATCAAGGATAACAAAAGAAGAAGGAACGCTTTCTTCACTATTACTTTCGCAGGCATCACAAGAAATAAAGAAAACGGCCCTACGCGAGCTTTTTTTTAATGGTGACTTTAACCAGCGTGATCAGTTGGATGATTACGATGACGATTATCATGATCAGACCAACTTAGCGAGCGAAATCTCGAAAACATTAAGAGAGTGGCTAGATGAAACGCAAACATCGACAGATCAATTGGCAAAGATAAGCAAAGAGCCATCCAGCAGCCAGGGTCAGGCAGAAGAAGCGAAGCTGCCTTCATCGCTTTTACCTGAACACGAGGCTAAATAAAATGTTCTATAAAAAGTAGGGACATTTTGACCAAGTGGTTCGAACCGTCCTAAGACAAAATGTCTCACTGGTTATGTTTCTTCACTATCTTGTTTTGGATCATAGCTAACACATTAATAATAAAAGTGTTTTTTGTTGGAATGTTATTTGCTAGCTCTATGTAATAACTAAGAGCAGGCCAATGAGTCTGCTTATATATGGAATAGAGCAATGTTAAATGATTATTTACAACAAGCGGCGTCACAAGCGGGTCAAGCCCGTTGGTATGCGCTACAAAATACAGTTGAGCTTAATAATTTAATTCCTCCTACGGTGAGTTATCAAAGTGGTGGCCATACATTGATTATTGGCCCAACCAGCCTAGTTGAGCGGGCTGCCCAGCAATTGTCATCAATGCGTTCTGTCACACTTCTTTCCATTGATGGAGAAGCGGGCGACATGGAATCGTTGTATTTCGCCGATGCTGTACAAATCAGCGGGTATCTCGGTGCTTTCCTAGTCCAAGTTGACAATCATGGGTTAACAACCAATTTAGCCGATGTGTCGATTTCGCAAGCGCACTTCGATATTGTGCTCGATTTATCTTTGAATGGTGTGATGAAAGAAGAAGTTCCTGTCCCCGGCTATTTTCCTGTTGGTAGCGGTGGGTCTAAGCTCGCAGAGGCTTTAGAAACGATCCCAACCTTAATCGGGACGTTTGATAAACCGAAATATTTTCGCCTTGATATTCATTTATGTGCCCATAGCTCACGCGGTGTAAAGGGATGTGAGCGTTGTGTTGATGCTTGTCCTGCGGGGGCATTATCAAGTGAGGGCTCGTCGCAAACGGGGCATTACATCCAGATAAACCCTTATCTATGCCAAGGTGTGGGGACCTGCGCTACCGCGTGTCCAACCGAAGCGATTCATTATGCATTGCCAAACCCGACAGATACGCAAAAATTTATTGAGCGCTTACTGAAACATTACTTCCAAGCTCAAGGTGAAAAGCCGATTGTATTATTTTGCAGTGAACGCCACGAAAAATACAACCTTATGGCGCTAAGAGCCTTACCTGATAATGTGATCCCAGTGCTTTTAGAAGAACTCCCTTCGGTGGGAATGGATACTTGGTTTGCCGCATTAGTTAATGGTGCGACTCAAGTTTTGTTTGCAGCAAGTCATCATATGCCTCAAACGATTTTGCGAGTACTAAATCAAGAGGTTGCATTAGCACAGACTTTGCTCGAATCATTGGGGATAGCCAAGGAAACGATCGATATTCTCTATCTAGAATCATTGCGTGACAGTGCTCCGACATTATGCACAGATGATTTTGATTTACGAATAGGAGAGCTTTCTGGGAATAAACGCCAGCGGTTATACCAAGCCTTAGATGGATTCGTTTCCTTATTACCGCAGCCGCCAGAAATGTTGCCGCTTAGCCATTCAGCCCCTTTTGGCCGGATTGAATGCGCAAGCCAAGATTGTACCTTATGCATGAGTTGTGTCGCCGTGTGTCCGACTCGAGCCCTACACCACAGTGGTGATATTCCATCATTAAATTTTGTTGAGCAAGATTGTGTGCAGTGTGGCTTGTGTGTTGCTGCCTGTCCAGAAAAAGCGTTAACGGCAATACCTCGCATGAATTGGAATGCGTCGGAGCGTCGGTCGGTTCAAGTTTTACACCAAGAACAACCTGCTCGTTGTCTACGTTGTCATAAAGCATTTGCTCCGCAATCGATGATCTTTATGTTACAAGATAAGTTACGCGGTCACTCTCACTTTTCTGATCAAACTGCGATAAACCGAATCGCTATGTGTGAAGATTGCCGAGTTATCGATATTTTTGAATCTATGGCAGAAAACCCAGAGCAACAACTCCACTATTGAGGTCGTTATAATGGAACAAGCAGACGCAATGCGCGCCGACATCTATCTTCTTTTAGCTGCATTATTTCGCCGTGCTCCTAACCAGCAGCAAAAAGAGTTTCTTGCCGAATTAGAGGTTGAAGAGGGTACGAGTGTCATCAGTCAGGCATGGCTTGATGTAGCGAATGCGGCACGTCAATCCGATCTCAATCAATTAGAAGAGGAATATCAAACAGTCTTTATTGGTATTGGTCGGGGTGAAGTTGTGCCTTTTGCCTCATGGCACATGACAGGGTCTTTAATGGAAAAACCATTGGCTGAGCTTCGTCAACATATGGCTGAACTCGGTTTGTCACGCAATGATGTGGTCAAAGAGCCAGAGGACCATATCTCTGCCTTGTGTGAAAGTATGGCTTTTTTAATTACTGAATCCTCCGATCATCAACAACCTTTTTTCAATCGTCATATCGCTCCATGGTTTGTAAAGTTGGCGCAACAAATTGAACAGGCGGCACATGCTCATTTTTATCGCGCAATTGGCGCTTTAATGCAGGCTTTTTTTTACTTAGAGCAAATTCAAATGAGCCCAGTAACCATGGCCAGTAAACCGAATACTCATACCATGAGAGTCAAAAATTTAGTCCAGTAGTCAGTCGTACATAATAACCGTTAGTAGACCAGCCGATGGCTACGACCTCTAGGTTACTTAGAACGGGAAAAGGAAGCAAAGTATGAAAAAAGCACAACAACCTATCAATACCAGTAGACGAGAGATGCTAAAAAGTTTAGCCAGTGCTGCCGTTGCTGGTGGTGTGATTACCAGTGTTGGCCAATCTGCCATTGCGGCTGAGCCACAGCCCGAAAGCGAACCAAAATTAAAAAAAGGTTATCACGAAACCCAACATATCCGCGATTATTACGAAACATTATAGGAGAGCGTGATGAAACTCATTAAACGTTCTGAACAGAAAGAGAAGCAGCCCAATAGGTTAGGTCTTAGTCGTCGAACTTTTATAAAAAATAGTTCACTTGCTGCTGGCGGTGCGGTGGTCGGTTCAGCGCTCTTTGCTCCGGGAATGATCAAAAAAGCCCAAGCCAATACGGTTAAGCGTGATGTAAAAACAGAGATTAAACGAACCATTTGCTCTCATTGTTCGGTCGGTTGTGGTATTTATGCTGAAGTACAAAATGGTGTATGGACGGGGCAAGAGCCGGCGTTTGATCACCCGTTTAACGCGGGCGGACATTGTGCTAAAGGAGCGGCGCTGCGTGAACATGGTCATGGCGAAAGACGACTAAAATATCCGATGAAGCTTGAAGGTGGCCAATGGAAACGACTTTCATGGCAGCAGGCGATTGATGAAATAGGCGATGAATTATTAAAAATCCGTCAACAATCAGGACCAGATTCAGTTTATTGGCTAGGCAGTGCTAAGCATAGTAACGAACAAGCCTACCTATTTAGAAAAATGGCTTCATTGTGGGGAACCAATAACGTCGATCACCAAGCTCGTATTTGTCACTCCACGACGGTCGCAGGGGTTGCGAACACTTGGGGTTATGGTGCAATGACCAACTCATTTAATGATATGCACAATAGTAAATCGATTCTATTTATTGGTTCTAATCCCGCTGAAGCTCATCCCGTTGCGATGCAGCACATTTTGATCGCTAAAGAAAAGAATAATTGTAAGATCGTTGTTGCCGATCCTCGTCGGACGCGCACGGCAGCCAAAGCCGATCACTATGTCTCTCTTCGACCCGGTACCGATGTGGCATTTATTTGGGGTGTGCTTTGGCATGTATTTAACAATCAATGGGAAGATAAAGACTTCATTCGCCAGCGTGTTTTTGGCATGGAGGAAATTCGCCAAGAGGTAGCAAAATGGCATCCTAAAGAAGTCGAGCGCGTCACCGGGGTGAGTGAACAGGATGTTTATCAAACCGCTAAATTGCTTTCTGAACACCGTCCTGGTTGTGTCGTCTGGTGTATGGGTGGCACACAACATACGACAGGTAATAATAATACCCGTGCCTATTGTGTGCTTGAACTCGCGCTCGGTAACTTAGGCAAAGCCGGCGGTGGCGCGAATATTTTCCGTGGTCATGACAATGTGCAAGGCGCAACCGATTTGGGTGTATTGGCTGATTCTCTCCCTGGTTATTACGGTCTATCTGAGGGAGCGTGGCGTCATTGGGCCAAAGTATGGGATTTAGATTTCGATTGGATTGCAAATCGATTTGATAGTGGTACGTATGGAGGCAGCAAGCCGATGAATACCTTTGGTATTCCGGTTTCTCGTTGGATAGATGGAGTTTTAGAAGATAAACATAATATTCAACAGCGAGAGAATATTCGAGCTATGTTTTATTGGGGCCATGCAGTGAACTCCCAAACGCGTGGTGTCGAAATGAAAAAAGCCATGCAAAAGCTCGATATGATGGTGATTGTGGATCCGTATCCAACCGTGGCAGCGGTTATGAACGAGCGTCATGACGGTGTGTATTTATTGCCAGCGACCACGCAATTTGAAACTTATGGTAGCGTGACGGCATCTAACCGGTCTATTCAGTGGCGAGATCAAGTCATTGAACCGCTGTTTGAGTCGAAACCAGACCATGAAATTATGTATCTGCTCAGTAAAAAATTAGGATTTTCGCAGCAGCTCTTTAAGCATATTCATGTTGAAAACGATCAACCTCTTATTGAAGATCTTACCCGTGAGTTTAATAGAGGCATGTGGACCATCGGTTATACTGGTCAAAGTCCTGAGCGCTTGAAAGCTCATCAACAAAATTGGCATACCTTCCATAAGACGACGTTACAAGCGGAAGGCGGCCCCATTCATGGTGAAACTTATGGTTTGCCTTGGCCATGTTGGGGCACGCCTGAGTTAAAACATCCAGGAACTCATATTCTTTATGATACCTCTAAACCCGTCGCTTTAGGTGGCGGTACATTTCGTGCGCGTTATGGGGTCGAATTTGAAGGTCAATCATTATTGGCAGAAGAGAGTTTTTCTCAGGGGAGTGAAATTGAAGATGGCTATCCAGAGTTTAATGACAAACTCTTGAAGCACCTTGGTTGGTGGAATGACCTTACCGAGTCAGAAAAAATGGCTGCTGAAGGTAAAAATTGGAAAACAGATTTGTCTGGTGGCATTCAGCGCGTGGCGATTAAACATGGTTGCATTCCCTTTGGTAACGCAAAGGCGCGAGCCATTGTGTGGACTTTCCCTGATCGAGTGCCTTTACACCGTGAACCGCTTTATACCCCTCGCCGAGATCTGATCGCCGATTATCCAACTTGGGACGATAAAGACGCCATCTTTAGGATGCCGACGTTATATAAATCCATTCAAGACATCGATAAATCGCAAGAATACCCGATCATCCTGACCTCCGGTCGTCTGGTTGAGTATGAAGGTGGTGGCGAAGAAACTCGCTCAAATCCTTGGTTGGCAGAGCTACAGCAAGAGATGTTTGTTGAGGTAAACCCGAAAGATGCCAACGATCTAGGTTTTAAAGATGGTGATATGGTGTGGGTCGAAGGCGCAGAAAAAGGTCGTATTCATGTTAAAGCCATGGTTACCCGTCGAGTGAAGCCGGGTATGGCCTTTATTCCTTTCCATTTTGGAGGCAAGTTTCAAGGTGAAGATTTGCGTCATAAATATCCAGAAGGTACTGATCCTTATGTCATTGGTGAGTCAGCAAATATTGCGACCACTTATGGTTATGATCCGGTAACTCAGATGCAAGAAACCAAAGTCACCCTCTGTAATATTCGTAAAGCGTAAGGAGCGAACCAATGGCTAGAATGAAATTCCTTTGTGATACCAAGCGCTGTATTGAGTGCAATGGCTGCGTTACTGCTTGTAAAAATGAAAATGATGATGCCTTAGAGTGGGGGATTCAGCGGCGACGTGTGGTGACACTCAATGATGGGGAGCCCGGAGAAAACTCAATCTCGGTTGCTTGCATGCACTGTACTGATGCGCCTTGCATGGCGGTTTGTCCGGCAGATTGTTTTGTTCACACCGACGACGGCATTGTTTTACATAACAAAGATCTCTGTATTGGTTGCGGTTATTGCTTGTTTGCATGTCCGTTTGGAGCACCTCAATTCCCTAAACAAAGCGCATTTGGTGAACGAGGGAAAATGGATAAATGTACATTCTGTGCTGGTGGGCCAGAGACAGAACCCGGTTCAGAAGAAGAACGTCGCAAATATGGAGCCAATCGTATTGCAGAAGGGAAACTCCCTATGTGTGCATCTTTATGTTCAACTAAGGCACTACTTGCAGGTGATGCGGAAAAAGTGTCTGATATTTTTCGTCAACGTGTGGTAGAGCGAGGTGCTAAAGGGGCCGGATGGACAGATGGTGAAGATCTTGCTTTTGATGCGACAAGGAGCTAATCGGTATGCGACACAAGATAGTGTGGGCCACACAATTTATGTTACCGATACTGGTAGTGTGGTTGAGCCTTTTGGCTCTACCCTCTAATGCTAAAGAAGGGGCTCAATCGGAAGTGGCACAACGAGAGATCACTCAGCTCGCAGGCGCAGATTATTGGCGACAAGTTCGACAGGGACAAGAAGGCTATACCACTTCGACATTTCCAGAGCATGGTATTTTGATCAGCGCGCCAGGAGAAACTTGGTTTGTGCTAAAAGAAAAATGGATGTCCCCCGCGGGAGCGATTGCTATTTTTGGTAGTATATCCATGGTCGTTATGGCCTACTGGTTATTAGGGCCGCTGATGCTGAGCCAACCGCGCACCGGGCGAAAACTCACTCGCTGGTCTCGATTAGACAGAGCCTTGCACTGGTGCATGGCGTTTACTTTTTTGACCCTAGCCTTTAGTGGCTTAATGCTTGTTTATGGGAAACACTTTCTCAAGCCTTATATTCCAACAGACTGGTGGGGAATGGTGATTTACTCAGCAAAACAATACCATAACTACATAGGGCCCTTGTTCTTTATTTTGTTGATCTTGATTTTATTGAAGTGGTGGCGAAAATCATTATTTAACAAAATCGATATTCAGTGGTTCCTTAAATTGGGTGGAATGGCTGGAAAATATAAGGGAACACACCCTTCTGCCGGTTTTTCTAATGGCGGAGAAAAAGCCATTTATTGGTTATTAATTGTGTTTGGAACTTTCGCGGCTATCAGCGGGTTGATCCTAGATTTTCCTATTTTTGGTCAAACACGGCGAGATATGGAATTGTCTAATTTAATCCATATGGTCTCTGCGTTGATTTTGATCTGTGGGTTTATCTTCCATATCTATATTGGGTTATTTGGCATGGAAGGAGCACTTGAAGGAATGGTGACAGGAAAAGTCGATGAAACATGGGCGAAAGAGCATCATGATTTATGGTATGAGGAGATGGACGCTCAAGGTAAGATCGAAGCAGTAGATAAAGCAGCACCTGATCAAACAAGGAATCATACCGAAAAAGGAGGAGAGAATGATGTTGCCCGCGAATAAGAACAAATCGGTATGGTTCGTTTATATTGCTAGTCTGTTAACACCATTAACCTGCTTATTATCTGGTGTGGTGGGGATTATCTACGCAGGATATCGGCTTGATAAAAACCAAGATGGTGAGGTTGCCAACTCTCACTACTATGGATTAATTCGTACGTTCTTCCTCTTCTTAACCTTTTTCGTTGTTTTGATTGTCACAGTCGCGACCACAAATGGAGTGATTATGGGGGTCAATCGCTATTGGTTTAGTAATGCATGGCTAGCCGCTGTTGGTCATGCTATCCCTTATGTGGGAGTGGCCATCGCTGCTGGAGCCATAACATTATGGATTTTTCGGATGATTCAAGGAATGAAACAATTGCAAGCTAATATTCTCCATCAGCCGTCAAAAGGGCCTAATCTGTAAATGAGCGACGTATAAAACCAATGCCTTAGTATTCGAACTGAAACACCCAGCTTGTCTGGGTGTTTTTTCAGCGTTAAACGTGATGTAGGTAGTCAAAAGTACTACTATTGTCTAATCCAGAAAACTAGGTTGACGCTTACAATCGATGTTAAGCTAGTTCTAATATAGTGAAGAGAAGGAATATGGTATGAACTTTCCCTATCAAAATATTGTTGTACTAACCGGTGCGGGGATTTCTGCCGAGTCTGGTATTCAAACGTTTCGAGCTCAAGATGGTTTATGGGAAAATCATCGTATTGAAGACGTAGCCACACCAGAAGGATTTGAACGTGATCCTGATCTGGTACAAACGTTTTATAATCAACGTCGTCGCAAGTTACAGTCAGCAACGATAGCGCCCAATGCTGCACATATTGCTTTAGGCGAGTTAGAAAAAAAACTTCATGGCCAAGTTACCATCATCACTCAGAATATCGATAACCTCCACGAACGAGGAGGCTGTCATAATGTCATCCACATGCATGGAGAACTATTAAAAGCGCGATGCAGTGTTTCTAATCAAGTGATTGAGCAGCAGGATGATTTAAACATGGGAGATCTATGCCATTGCTGCCAAATTCCGCAACAGCTACGGCCTCACATTGTTTGGTTTGGGGAGATGCCATTACGTATGGGAGATATTTACACCGCGTTAGAGCAGGCCGATTTGTTTATTTCCATTGGCACTTCCGGTGTTGTCTATCCTGCTGCAGGATTTGTGCATGATGCAAGAATGCATGGTGCACATACCATCGAAATTAATCTTGAACCGAGTGCTGTGGAAAGTGAATTTGCAGAGAAACGTTATGGCAAGGCGAGCATTGAAGTGCCTCGTTTAGTTGATGAATTATTAGCTTTACAAACCGAATCGAAGCCCGCCTAAGGTTGCCCTTTGACACCATGGCGAACCTATTAATAGTGTTCGCCTTCAATCAGAAATATTTTGATTTGGTGAGGCTGGTTAAGTGTTTAATCCCGCAGCTGTCATCATGATTCGAAATAGGCTTGAAATAATACCTAACGCGAGAACACTGCCACCCCAAAGACCGATCATCCATGCCCATTGGATACACCATTGTTTTATCTTCATAGAGACTCCTTACCAATTTATTTAGTGATAGGCTTGACCTTGTTTTACTTTTCCTGAAAAAACGTAATAACTCCAAGAGGTATAAGCCAGTATTATGGGAACAATAATAGCGGTACCTATGAGCATAAAAGATTGACTACTGGCCGGCGCGGCAGCATCCCATATTGATATGCTCGGTGGAATAATGTTAGGCCAGATACTGATGCCAAGTCCTGCGAATCCGAAGAGTACGATCAGCAATGCCATGATGAAAGGGCTACGCTCTTTACGGGTTCTGATTGAACTGGCTAGTTTAAAGCATACTATCCCAGTAAGAACTGGCACCGGAACCAGATAATATAAATTGGGTAGCGAAAACCACCGTTCGGCAATCGATGGGTAAGCAAGTGGAGTCCAAATACTGACAATAATTAATATTGAGATCATGACTAGCAAGATGTAATGAGTAAATCGGTACATCGTATTTTGTAGTTCACCTTCAGTTTTCATAATTAACCATGTACTTCCGAGCAGTGCATACGTTGCTACCAAACCGAACCCGCAAAATATTGGGAAAGGAGTGAGCCAATCAAGCTGACCCCCCGCAAAAACACGGTTTTTAACATCGAACCCTTCAATTAGAGCGCCAACCACCACGCCTTGGAAAAAAGTCGTTAAAATAGAACCGATCATAAAAGAGCGATCCCAGAACTTTAAATGATTTTCCAATGCCTTAAAGCGAAATTCAAACGCCACACCGCGAAAGATCAAAGCAATCAACATCAGCGTTAAAGGGATCGTTAATGCTTCTATAATGACCGAATAAGCGAGTGGAAAGGCACCTAAAAGCGATGCGCCACCCAGTACAATCCACGTTTCGTTCCCATCCCAGACGGGAGCTACGCTATTGACCATGACGTCTTTTTGCCTCTCATCCTGAATCAAGGGCATCAAGATACCGATTCCCAAATCGAAGCCATCCATAATGATGTACATCAGCGTTGCAAAAACGATGATTGCGAACCAAATCACGGATAAATCAAAATGCATATTCTTTACCTTTATTGCTATTAGAGAGACTACATACGGCCTGAAATGGTTGTTAGTTCATGGGGTTCACTTTGCTCGATAATATCAGGCCCTTTTTTGATCTGATGGATCATGTAGTAGTAACCAAAGCCAAACACTAAGCTATACACCACAAGAAAGCACAATAGGCTTATGCTCATCTGAAGATCGCCATGTGTAGAAACAGCATCGCGGGTTTTTTGTACGCCATATACAACCCACGGCTGACGTCCAACCTCGGTAGTAAACCAGCCAGCGAGTATGGCAATAAGACCAGCAGGGCCCATAAGTAGAGAAAATTTGAGGAACCAACGTGAGGTATAAAGTGTATTTTTCTTTCGCAACCATAGACTGTAAAAACCTTGAACAATCATCAATAAACCTAGCCCGACCATGATCCTGAATGACCAAAATACGATAGGGGAGTTCGGTCGCTCATCTTTAGGGAAATCTTTTAACGCAGGGATAGGCTCGGTTAAACTATGGCGCAGAAGTAAGCTACCTAATATTGGTATTTTTATCGCAAAGTTTGTTCGCTCTTGTTCCATGCTCGGCATACCAAATATGATTAATGGTGTTGGTTCGCCATCGCTGTTATCCCAGTGACCTTCAATGGCGGCGATTTTTGCGGGTTGATACTCTAGCGTATTTAATCCGTGCATATCGCCAATAATCGCCTGAAGAGGCGCGAGGAAAACTAAAAGGCCTAATGACATCGAAAACATAGTTTTTATCGCTGAAGATTGGTTTCCTTTGCGTAGGTGCCAAGCGGCGGCTGCGGCAACAAACAAGGCCGAACTAACAAAAGCAGCAACGCTCATGTGGACTAAACGATACGGAAATGAAGGGTTAAACACGATAGCAAACCAGTCCGTTGGTACCACGCGTCCATTGACGATTTCATAGCCTTGTGGTGTTTGCATCCAGCTATTTGAAGCAAGAATCCAGAAGGTAGAAATAATCGTACCTAACGCGACCATGGAGGTGGCAAAAAAATGCAGTTTTTCACCAACCCGATGCCAGCCAAATAACATCACGCCAAGAAATCCAGCCTCAAGAAAGAAAGCTGTTAAGACTTCATAAGTAAGCAATGGCCCTGTTATTGAGCCGGCAAAATCAGAGAAACCACTCCAGTTGGTGCCAAACTGATAGGCCATAACAAGGCCAGAGACAACCCCCATTCCAAAGTTAACGGCAAAGATTTTAGCCCAAAAGTGATAGAGTTTTTGATAATCGGGATTACGGGTTTTGAGCCATAAACCTTCGAGAACGGCGAGATAGGTTGCCAAACCGATAGTAATGGCGGGAAAAATAATATGAAAAGAGACAGTGAAGGCAAACTGTATCCTTGCAAGGATCAATGCGTCGAGGCCAAACATGAAACTTCCTTTGAGCTTATTAGTATTATCAGAATGCTAGTTTAAAAGGAGAAAAGTGCAGGAAGTAGATACAGATAAACACGATAAATCCATAACAGAATATTAACCAAAGTGTTATTATTTTGAGGAGTGTAAATCGCGAGGTTGTGAGTATGGCAAAATATCAACAGTTAGTTGAACAGCTTAAAAGACAGATAAAGTCGGGGATATGGCACTCTGGGGATAAGCTTCCTTCTCTTCGTCGTCAATCTGAACATTCTGGCTTAAGTTTAATGACGGTATTGCATGCATACCAGCTTTTAGAATCACAAGGCTGGCTCATCTCTCAACCTCGCTCCGGTTATCGAGTTGCCCCCAGGATGAAAAGCGCACATGAGACTCAACAAGTCTCAACTGCCGTTGCATGGACGGAGCAAGTCGATATAAATGCATTTATCTTCGATGTGTTGCAGGCCAGTAAAAATCCCTCCATAGTTAACTTTGGCTTTGCCTATCCAGATCCAAGCCTCTATCCGCGTTATCACGTTAATCGGGCGATGAGTGCCGCCGCTCGTAATATGCCGATTTCTTCCACATTTGATAACTTACCACCAGGAAACGAACAATTGCGCTCAATTATTGCGAAGCGCTATGCCGCTAAAGGTGTTGAGATTGCACCAGATGAAATTATCATTACAGCAGGAGCGTTAGAGGCATTAACATTGAGTTTACAGGCATGTACTCGACCTGGGGATTGGGTTGTGGTTGAGTCACCTACATTCTATGGCGCTCTGCAATCGTTAGAAAGATTAGGGTTAAAGGCATTATCTGTTAGAACAGATCCTGTGACTGGAATTGATTTAGATTCTTTGGAAAAGGCGTTACAAACGCACGATGTCAAGGCATGTTGGCTGATGTCGAATTGCCAAAATCCTTTAGGATTTACCTTAACCAACGAGAAGAAGCAACAATTGGTTGAACTTATTCGACGATATCAGATCCCGATTATTGAAGATGATGTATATAACGAACTTTATTCCGGAGATGAACCCGGACATCCGTTAAGAATGTTCGATGATACAGGTAATACCATGCTGTGTTCATCGTTTTCTAAATCGTTAATTGCTGGGCTTCGTATTGGGTGGGTTGCTGCAGGGAAACAAGCGTTAGAGATTCAAAAGCTACAGTTAATGAGTACACTAGCGACAAGTGCGCCAGTTCAGATGACGTTGGTGCACTATTTGACGAGTCGTAATTATGAATCGCACTTGAAGCAGTTGCGGAAAAAACTGTCTGAACGAAAACGCAAAATGACGGAGCGACTCAAGACACTTTTACCTAAAGAGGTCACCGTGTTCAGTCAAAGTGGCGGGTATTTTATTTGGTTAGTGCTTCCTAAACAGATCGACGCTTTGCAGGTATATCGAGAAGCATTAAACAATAGTATTAGTATTGCCCCAGGGAAAATGTTCAGCCTTACCGAACAATATGATCATTGTATTCGGCTTAATGCTTCTTTTGAGTTAAATCTGAAAAATAGTCTTGCACTAAGCACGTTATCTAACATCATCATTAACCAACTGTTGTGATATATCGAACACATTGCTGCGCCTATCCTCAAACAACTTGGAGTTGCTGCTAAGCGGTAAATTGGTCTGGAATAAATGTGAACAGTCGTAGGTTGGTTTTGTTAAGAGCCAAGAATGGCGAGGTGGGGTGAAAGAACATAACCGACACCACTGTAGCTTCAAGTAGAAAGCGGGATAATCTCTCCATAAATCAACAGCGACACAAGTGTCGCTGTTGATTTATCTGGTAAGCAATGATTATTTTACTTTGAGTCGTTGGAAATATTCATCGTAAAGTACGCTGGCGTCACCGACTTCATCTTGCCATTCACCACTTTCCATAACCGATTGTGGTGGGAAGATATTTGGATCGTTAGCAAATTCTTCTGGTAGAAGTTTATGCGCGGTTTTTACTGGCGTCGGATAACCAATTTCTAGAGCGATTTTCGCAGCATTTTCAGGACGTAATAAGAAATCGATCATCTTATGAGCTGCTTCGACATTTTTAGCTTCAGCGGGTATGGCTAAGCTATCCATCCAAAAAATAGCGCCTTTTTCAGGCCAGATAATATCAATCGATGCGCCTTCTTGACGTGCCATATAAGCGGAGCCGTTCCACAGCATTCCTAGAGAGACTTCTCCGGCTAGAAATGGGTTGGCAGGAAAATCGGAGTTAAATACTAATACGTTAGGCATTAACTTGGTTAACTCGTGATAAGCGGCTTCAATTTCTTTTGGATCGGTAGTATTAGGGGAATAACCCAGTTTGCTTAATGCGATATGGAAAACTTCACGCGAGTCATCCATTAGCATGAGTTGACCTTCCCACTTTGCATCCCATAAGTCGCCCCAATTTTTAATGGCGCTTTTATCTAACATATCAGTATTGATACCGATGCCCGTTGCTCCCCAGATATAAGGAATAGAGTAGTTGTTATTAGGATCAAATGATTTGTTTAAAAAGTTAGGGTCTAAATCGGCAAAGTGGCTAAGTTTCGATTTATCTATCGCGCGTAACATGCCTTCTTTACGCATTTTTGAGACAAAATAAGTCGAAGGGACAACTAAGTCATAGCCTGAGCCTTGTGTTTTTAACTTAGCATACATGCTCTCATTCGATTCATAAGTGGAATAAATAACTTTGATTCCGGTCTCTTTGCTAAAATTTTCAAGAATTTCATTAGGGATATATTCAGACCAGTTGTAGAAATAGAGTTCATTGTCGCTAGCCATAACAGAGGTGGTGAATAGCGCGGCTGCGCATAAAGCGCCAGCATACAGTTTACTTTTCTTCATTACAGTTCCGTATTCTTATAGCAATAGCCTAAATTAGGCAAAAGGTGAAGCTAATCAGTGGCTAAGTATAGCAGACCCAAAAAAAATAGGCAGCTAATGCTACCTATTTATCAATACTGCTAGGTTATTGTCCGGCTTTTAACTTCATGAAATAATCTTCATACTTCACGGTTTTATGGCCAACGGCGGCTTGCCACTCAACACGATCTAAATCTTCTTGTGAAGGGAAAAGCGGTTCAACATCTTTAAATTTTGCATTAGATTGGGCGACCCCGGTTAGATATCCAGTATCACGAGAAATCTGCTCCGCAATTTCAGGACGCAATAAAAAGTCGATCATTTTATGTGCTGCTTCGACATTTTTTGCACCAGAGCTAATCGCAAAGTTATCGACCCATCCGATTCCGCCTTCTTTTGGGAAGATTAATTTAATCGGGAGCCCTTCTTTCTGTGCTGCAGCGGCTGAACCATTCCACAACATACCTAGGCCAACTTCGCCAGAGAGATAAGGAGCAGCGGGGTTATCAGAGTTGAAAACCAACACATTTGGCATCAGTTTACGTAACTCCGCATAAGCTTCATCAATCTGCTTATCATCCGTTGTGTTACCGGAGTAACCAAGTTTACGCAGAGCAATATGGAAGACTTCACGCGTGTCATCCATCAACATGAGCTGACTGGCTAATTCTGGTTTCCACAAATCACCCCAACTTTGAAAATCGTTGGGATCATACATATCGGTATTGACCGCAAGCCCGGTAATTGCCACAACATGAGGAATTGAGTAGTCGTTATTTGGATCGTAAGGCTTATTGAGATAGTTCGCATCTAAGTTAGCAAAATTGCTTAACTTTGATTTATCTATCTTTTGCAGCATTCCCTCATCGCGCATTTTCGACACAAAGTAAGTCGACGGTACGACAAGATCATAGCCTTGGTTATGGGTTTTTAGCTTGGCATATAAAGTTTCATTCGATTCATAAGTAGAATAAATAACTTTAATCCCAGTTTCCTTAGTAAACTGTTCTAGTATGCCACTATTAATGTATGGCCCCCAGTTCATAAATACCAATTCCTCATCCTGCGCAACCGCTGTATGTGATAACAGAGAAAGCGCACATGCACTACCAGCTAATAGAGTAGCCCATTTTTTCATTGACGTTAGCTCCAAACCAAACGTAGCCCCATGGGGCGTTATATAGAAAAACAGAATGACGATCGCCATTCTGTTCCGTGTTAAATATCAAGTGAATATTACTTCACTTTTTCCCTTGCTAACAACTGTGATGTGATCACAAGTAGTAATGAAACGACTAGCATCACGGTTGCCAACGCATTCACTTCTGGTGAAATTCCAACCCGAACCATCGAGTAAATTTTTAGCGGTAAAATTTCGTAGGTGGGCCCGGTCACAAACGAGCTAATAATCACATCGTCTAAAGATAGTGTAAAGCTCAATAGCCAACCAGCGGCAACAGCGGGCTTCGCCAAAGGAAGAATGATTTTTTTCAAAATCACCCATTCACTTGCGCCTAAATCTTTTGCGGCTTCTAGCATTTTCACATCAAAACCGTTTAAGCGGCTGTATACCGTCACAACCACAAATGGTAAACAGAATGTGATATGGGCAATTAACAGCGTAAAAAATCCGAGTTGTGCGCCTAAGACAATAAAGAGTGCTAGTAGGGCAATGGCCATGACAATGTCTGGTGACATCATGACGACAAACAACATACCATTGACCATTTTTTTACCCTTGAATTGATATCGAAACAGAGCAACGGCCGTTAGGCTACCGATGAGGGTGGCAGCTGTGGCGGAAAATACCGCAACAGTAATTGAGTGCCATGCAGCTTGCATCAAGCTATCATTATTCACTAAAGCGTGATACCACTTGGTGGTAAACCCACCCCAACGGATGCCGAACCGGTTATCGTTAAAAGAGTTGACGATAAGCACTACGATAGGGAGGTATAAAAAGAGATATACCAAGCTCATAAAGCTAAATCTAACTGTTCTTCCCATTAGTCTAGCTCCACTTTTCTATTCAATAATTTTCCAGCACGGTAGTAGGCATATAGCATAATGGCCATTGCTGCGGTTAAGGCGATACTGGTTGCAGCCCCAAACGGCCAATCTCGAGCATTTAAAACTTGGCTCTTAATCACGTTACCAATCAGCAAGTTTTTCGCACCACCAAGGAGATCAGCAATATAGAACATGCCTAATGCCGGGAGTAGAACGAGTAGACAACCACCAATAATTCCGGGCATCGTTAAAGGCAATACTACTTTGATCAGCGTTTGTAGCTTATTGGCACCGAGATCTCGCGCAGCTTCAATGTAAGTGCTATCGAGTTTTTCAATCGCAGAATAGAGCGGTAGGATCATAAAAGGCAGTAGAATATAGACCAAACCAATCATCACGGCAGTTTCGGTGTACATGATACGCAATGGTGTCTCGATTACTCCGATTCCGAGCAGTAACTTATTTAAGATCCCTTGGGTACCTAATACTACTTTTAATCCATAGGTGCGGATTAATGAGTTGGTCCAGAAAGGAACAATGATAAGAAATAGCATGATAGGACGCCATTTTTCTGGCATTTTGGCCACAATATAAGCAAAAGGGTAGCCAATGACTAAGCAAAACAGTGTTGCGACAATCGCCATATAAAACGAGTGCAGCATGACTTTGGCATACAAAGGATCCATCAAGCGTAAATAGTTTTCAAAGGTAAACGTAAAATCAATCAGATTGGATTCATCACGAGTGAGAAAACTAGTTCCAATAATCATCAGATTAGGAATAAGAACAAACAGAGTCAGCCATCCGACAATTAATGCGATAATCGCATTTTGCAGATTAATCTTGTTGCTCATCATTGAGGACCACCTCCCAGCTTTCAATCCAAGTAATCGCGACTTTTTGGCCGATAGAGTGGTCTACGTCGGGATCATCCTCATTAAAAAATTCACTGACTAACACTCGCATACCAGAGTCTAACTCAACGATCGACTCTAACGTCATTCCTTTATAAGTTCGATCAGTGACGTGGCCGACAATGCCTCGAGTTTCCGACTCTTTAATTTCTTCGATAAGAAGATCTTCAGGTCGAAGTAGAACTTGCAATTTATCGCCTTTTACGACCGCTTGATCGTAGTAAACAATAGCAGGCACATCATTGATCGTGACTTTTATCCGCTTATCATCGATACGTTCTTGCATTTCTGCATTAAATACATTGATTTCACCGATAAAGCGCGCAACGAAGAGGTTTTTAGGTTCTTCATAAATCTCACGAGGAGAGCCATCTTGCTCAATAATTCCATCACGCATGACAATAATACGATCTGACATCGATAAAGCTTCTTCTTGATCGTGAGTCACGAAAATAAAGGTAATGCCTAGTTTACGTTGCAGCTGCTTAAGCTCGATTTGCATTTGTTTACGCAGCTTATAGTCAAGAGCCGATAAAGATTCATCAAGAAGTAATACTTTCGGTTTATTAACCACGGCTCGAGCAATAGCGATACGTTGTTGCTGACCACCTGATAGCTGGTGGGGTTTGCGTTGCGCCATTTGTTCTAAACGCACCATACGCAAAGCTTCCATCACGCGAGGTTCAATATCGGCACTAGGAACTTTCTGCATACGCAATCCAAAGGCAACATTGTCGAACACGGTCATATGAGGAAATAAAGCATAACTTTGGAAAACCGTATTAACATGCCTTTGTTCGGCGGGAACTTTGGTAACGTCTTGACCATCAAGTAATATTTGGCCAGCATCAACCGTTTCAAACCCAGCGATCATTCTTAATACGGTGGTTTTACCACACCCTGATGGGCCAAGAATAGTCAAGAATTCACCATGATTCACATCTAAGTTCAGGTGAGAGATGATCTCTTTTCCATCGAAGCTTTTGCTAATGCCAGATAGACGAATAACTGGCGTACCTACCGAGTGTTGTTTATTCAACGTCTGTTTTTCTCCCACGTGTAGTCGTTATACCCTTATCCTACTCCTTATCCTGTTGAATGCATCATTGATCTATTCACAGTAGAAAGTGAGTAAGCAGTGTACCGGAGTGTGACATAAAGTAATTTTAGTGATACAACCAACAGATTGATGACCATCAAGACCATGAAATCGAGCCATCATTAAGTAACTTGGTTATGTTCTTAAAGGGCGCATCATAATTACCATAAACGCTGAAATCAAAGTATTTTCACCTCTTGAAACAGAAAAATTTTTATGGGCAAATGATGGTGATCTTTAACCGAGCTATTTTACTAAGTTTCAACGCTTTCAAGCGGTTAATTATTGACCATGTAAAGCAGAAAGCAAGTCGAGTTTGGTAATGAGATTTTAGACTGCGCCGTATTTCAGTATAATGATCGAATATTTTTCATTTTGGTGTGTTCGCTTTTTAAACAGCCAATCTAGGGCAAACTATGAGTAATAATTTAGAAAAAGAATTCAACTTAGGCGGAACGGTTGAGCAAGCCCTTTCGGGGCAATATCAACTCAAAGTTGGAGAAATATTAAAAGAAGCGTGGGATTGTACCCTAAAGCATTTCTTATCCTTTTCTCCGGCGGTTGGGATCATGATTATAGCTCAGGTGGCTATTTTCTTTATCGCCTTGAAACTGATGATCGGTGATCCATCGCTCATTCTGACCGCATTAGAGCAGGCCGAGGGGTTTCCACAAGAAATAGTACAGGGAATATTGATCGCTAATTTCAGTTATGAAGTGGTCAGCGCGCCGATTTATGCTGGTGTGAGTTTAATGGCCATGAGCCACGCCGCTGGGTTAAAAACTAAAACGAGCCATATTACGAAAGGGTTACAATTTACGATTCCAGTGATTGTAGCTACTTTATTGAGCTTATTGTTACAAGGTATCGCCGGAATGATTTTTCCGCTTTTATCGATGTATTTTTCATTAGCATTTAGTGGTGCCATTCTTCTTATTTGTGAAAAACGTGTACCGCCTGTTCAATCGCTCTGGATTTCATTGCGTGCAGTCAATAGAAAACTTATTCCGTTGGTGGCCATTTATGCGTTATTGATGCTGATGTTTGTCGCTGCGGTATTATTTTACGGTATTGGACTTATTTTTGTGTTGCCTTTCTTTTTTCATGTTAAAGGCATTATTTATCGAAATATGTTTGGTATTCGTTTGAAAATTATCGCCACCAAAAAACCAAACGATCACGATAATGATAACTCAGACTCACAGGTGTTTAATGCGTAAATTTACTTTGATGTTTATTGGTATCGTATTGACAATCTGCGGTGGTCTTTATGTTTATCAAAAAATGGCTGATGAGCCCGAGGCGGTACTCCAAGGGCAAGCGGTATCTGACGCTCCCGATTTTCGGTCTATCAACGATGTACGAGAAAAAAAACATGCCTTTTTCTCTTACTTAAAACCTGGGGTTGCTTTTGAAAATGCTCGGATTTTGCAAGAGAGGAGCCAGATTACTCAGTTACAGCACGTTGTAAGTAAAGGTAAAATGTCAGCCCAGCATCGAGCGCTAGCCATTCAATTAGGTCAGCGATATGGCATTGAGTGGCAAGACACTCAGACAGAGGCATGGTTTGATGCAATGTGGCATCGAGTTGATGTTCTACCTGAAGCGCTGGTACTAACTCAAGCCGCCAATGAGTCAGCTTGGGGAACTTCACGCTTTGCTAGGGAAGCGAATAATTATTTTGGCCAATGGTGTTACGTACAAGGTTGTGGCCTGGTTCCTTTGGCTCGTCAGGAGGGGATGACTCATGAGGTAGCAAAATTTAGTTCAGTACAAGAATCTATCCATCGTTATTTTATGAACGTCAATCGCAACCCAGCCTATCACGATCTCAGAGAAATCCGCTTCCAGTTACGTCAGCGTGATGCAGACCTTTTTAGTGTCGAAAGTGCTATGGCATTGAGCAATGGCTTACTGAAATACTCGGAACGTGGTGAAGATTATGTGCACGATTTACAAACGATGATGCGTCATAACCAACCTTATTGGCAGAGTGAATAAACATGAGACTACCGACGACACTTCTACTAACTTGCCTATCATTGGGAGCTTCGCTTCCTGCTCAAGCACAAGAATACATGTTTACTTATTCAAAATTGTTTTCTCAGTTAAAACACAACACAAAAGAACAGTATTCGGATGTGAAAGTCGGTATTTTTTTTGTGAATGCCGAAAATAAACAGCTTTGCCCGATTGAAAAAGCATGGATGGAAAAAGAAGCTCATTATGAGTTATTGTCTTCCAATAAATCTTATGAGTTATTACTTCCTCTCGATAACCATTTACGGCAAGCCAACCCACTGGTTTTTGTGGATACACCAAACGATATGCGTTGTGATTTTTCTGTGGTGGTATTGAGCAAACAACCACTAGAAGGGCTGGTCTCTTATCAGCAAATCAACCATCTGTTGCCACAAATGCAAAGTTTATTACAAGAGTTGGGGGGCATGTTTGCGGGTTGGTTTACACCGCAAGTTACTGGTGTCACATTAGAATTTGACCCTGAAATGCAGGGACACATAGAGTTGAGTAGTGGAGAATGGCTGCCGATTATTGATGGTAAGGTTCAAGTTTCGCTTGAACAGATCGGTGAGCAGGGTTGGATGCGATTACCTAATGCAACTCGGCGAGTATTGCCTTTCTTGCCAGAAGCTAGTTCGAGGTGATTACTCAATACTTCGATGCGCATAATAAGACGTGCATCGAAGTCGATAGTGCTTCTTTATACGTTAGTAATATCAAGCATTAAGCTTGGATCAAACTCTGTTACCATATCTTCATCATCTGGTTTTAGCTGTGGAAGCGGTTCTTTATCAAAACCAATATCGCCACCATTAATGACACCAGAATCACGGTTTATTGATTTAAAATCAAAAAGTTCAAAGTCAGCTAAATGGCTCGGAACCACATTTTGCATGGCTCTAAACATGGTTTCAATCCGCCCCGGAAATTGTTTATCCCACCCGTTTAGCATTTGTTTAATGTTTTGTCGTTGTAAATTTGGCTGAGAACCACATAAATTACAAGGAATAATCGGGTAGCCGCGCAGATCGGCATATTTAATGATGTCTTTTTCTCGACAATAAGCGAGGGGGCGAATAACCACATGCTCACCATTGTCAGAAACCAATTTCGGCGGCATTCCTTTCATTTTGCCCCCATAAAACATATTTAAAAATAACGTTTCAAGGATATCATCACGGTGATGTCCTAGTGCAATTTTCGTGGCACCTAATGCTTTGGCTGTGCGGTATAAAATACCACGGCGCAAACGTGAGCAGAGCGAACAAGTGGTTTTACCTTCAGGGATCTTCTCTTGTACAATTGAATAGGTATCTTCTTCAATAATTTTGTATTCCACACCCAAACTTGCAAGGTATTCAGGAAGAATGTGCTCAGGGAAACCGGGTTGTTTTTGATCTAGGTTCACAGCGATTAATGAAAAAGAAACGGGGGCACTTTTTTGCAAACTCATCAAAATATCTAGCATGGTAAAGCTATCTTTACCCCCCGACAAACATACCATGATACGATCGCCATCTTCGATCATATTAAAGTCTGCAATGGCTTGGCCGGTATTACGGCGAATACGTTTTTGTAATTTATTAAAATTGTATTGTTGGGCTTTGGTTAGTGCTTGGGTCTGCTCTGTCATTAGCTTGCGGTCTTTAATCTTCAAAACAAAGTGAAGTGCGTATGATACGGATATATGATCGAGATGCTAGGGTTTGTTGACCTTTTACGATTAAATAAAAACGCCCAAAAGCAATCGCTGGGCGTTTTTGATCAGCAAACATTAAGTGAGGATTAATTCGCAACTTTTGGATCAAGCGGGCTGATGTAACCTTTAGGTTTTAGCGCTAAAACATCACAATTGATTTTATCGATCACTTGTTCTGCTGTATTACCAATAAAAACCGCAGACAGGCCAGTTCGTCCAGTTGTTCCTAAAATAACCATGGCTGCATTGAGTTTTTCAGCTGCGGCTGGAATCACATCTTCAGGTAAACCTTGTTGAACCACCGTTTGTTCTTCATTCAAGCCATGTTTTTGGCGTAATGCTTTCATTGCCGTGAGATGATGACCACGAACTGCATCGGTGTAAGTCGTTGGGTCAAATTCTGGCAGCTCAATTGTAATATTAGCTGGTGTAACCGGATAAGCATTCACCAAATAAGGCATTGCATCCAATCGAGAAGTTAAACAGAGTAACTGTTCAACCATAATATCATTCAATTCAAGGTGCGCTTCAACTTCAGACCCTACATGAACAGAAGCGATAATATTCGCATTTTCAGGCCAGTCAGCATTTTTAACCAATAAAACTGGGGTTGGGCACTTGCGTAATAGATGCCAATCGGTGGGGGTGAAAATAACCGACTCAAGAATATCATGCTTGCGCGTCCCCTTAATCAGAATATCGTGTTCACCAGAAAAAACCTCTGCGATGATCGCTTCATAAGGACGATTGTGCCAGACTACTTTGACGCTAAAGTTAATGGAAGAATCAATATAATCTTCAGCTACTTTTTTCATCCACTTTTCTCGTTGATGAATGACACCTCGTCGCATGGCATCTCTTTCATCCATCGAAAGCATAGAGGTCATATCATAAGAAAAGTCATAAATCGACATAAAGAAAGTAATTTGGCTCGGGGAACGACTTTTTGCGGCTAACTGAACCGCTCGGGCAAGTGCTGGTTGTTCATCGTGATTAATATCTGCAACCACTAATATCTTGTTGTAGATGCTCATAACAGACTCCTTGTTTGTGTAGGAGGTTTAGGACCCACCAACCTTAGAGTTACTTTAGCGCAGTTAGCGTCAGAGTTTTAGCGAATATGAGAAGATTTTTCGGAAAAGTATGAGGTAGCTCATTAAAGAGCTACCTCATTGAACTTATTTAGATTCTTTTGACACACCAGCCAATTGCATTAACGCATCATGATCTAAGATGGTGATATATTTGCCTTTTACGCTTAAAATTTCAGATTTTTGAAATCGACCCAGTAGGCGGCTAATGGTTTCGACCGTTAAGCCTAAGTAGTTACCAATATCTCCACGGGTCATCGTTAAGCGAAACTCTCGCGGGCTGAAGCCACGTTGAGAAAAACGCGTCGATAAATTATATAAAAATGCGGCTAAACGTTCTTCTGCATTCTTTTTAGACAGCAAGAGAATCATTTCCTGATCGCCTTTAATTTCATTACTCATCAAACGCATAATTTGTTGACGTAGCTTAGGCATTTTCCCTGACAAGTCATCAAGAATTTCATAAGGAATTTCACACACCATGGAAGTTTCTAATGCTTGCGCAAAACTGGGATGACAATCCTCGGTAATGGCATCAAAGCCGACCAGATCACCAGCAAGGTGAAAGGCAGTGATCTGCTCATCGCCTTGTTCGGTAATGGTATAGCTTTTAATGGTTCCTGAGCGTATCGCATAAAGAGAACGAAGTTCATCGCCTGCCTTAAACAGTTCTTGACCCTTTTGAATTGGCTTTTTACGCTCAATAATTTGATCAAGCTGATCTAACTCTGACTCGTTTAATGTAAATGGAATACAAAGCTGACTAATACTGCAGTCTTGGCAGTGAATTGCACAACCACCAGATTGAATGCGCTTTGCAGCAGGCTTATCAGAAATCATAACAACCTTTCACTAAATTGATATACATCAAGATTCTACCATTCATTAGCATGAAAGGATAGTCTAAAAGTCTCACTCACGATAGGGCGAGCAATATTTCAACAGCGCCATAAGCGGTATAAAAGCCATAGGCAATAATTGAAAGAGCGGCTAGTTGACGAAAATATTTAGACTGTTGAATATGTTTTAATTTAGTCGCACTCGCGCCTATAGCTAACATCGCTGGTAGTGTCCCCATGCCAAATGCGCCCATAATTAAAGCGCCCGAAATAGCACTGCCTGAAACGGCAGCCCAAGTCAGTATGGAATAAACTAATCCACACGGTAACCAGCCCCAAATAAAGCCAAATGGGATCGCTTGCCAACGGGATGTTAAGGGTAAAAAGTGGCGTCCTAATGGTGAAAGGTAATACCACAGTTTTTGCCCAACCGCTTCTAACTTTAATAGCCCAAACCACCAGCGACCAATATAAAGACCCAGTATGACCATAAACATGGCGGCCAATAAACGTAACCAAATGAGAGATTGATTTAAGCTAGCGAGTTGAGAGATTGAGGCGGTGAATCCGCCAATCAAAGCGCCAAAAACCATATAGCTAATGATACGGCCTGCATTGTAAAGAAGGAGAGTATGAGACATAGGATGAGCAGAGGGGGATCCGATGGTTAATAATGAACTTAACCCGCCACACATCGCCATACAGTGCCCAGCTCCGAGCAGACCAATCACAAACGCTCCAATAAAATCTGGCGTGACCATGGCTTATTTGCCCTCTTTTTCTTCGGGTTCTAGGCGGTATTGTGATTTGCAAGCATCGGTTTCTTCTTGTTTTGGCTCTTCATCATCAAACAAAATGTTATGACCTTGCCGCTCTAAATCTTCAAATTGATCATGTTTTACCGCCCAGATAAAAATCGCACAGGCGAGGGCGGTAAATAAAATGGCAGCGGGCACTAATAGAAAAAAACTATCCATGGAACTTCAATAACCTCATTGAATTTGCAATCACGACAACCGAGCTGAGCGACATTCCTAAAGAGGCAATATAAGGCGGGACATAACCCATTATGGCTAAAGGTAGAATCAGTAGGTTATAGAACAAAGATAGCCATAAATTCTCTTTAATGATTTTCCGAGTGTTAAACGCAAGTTTTCGAGCTTTAAGCACATTACTGAGTTTGTCATTCAATAAAACCATATCAGATGAAGCTTTAGCGACATCGGTTCCTCCTCCCATGGCAACAGAAAGATGCGCGCCGGCTAGGACAGGAGCATCATTAATACCGTCACCAATCATTAAGGTGATGGTATCATCCGGTAGAGAGTGTAGATAGTTTAATTTTTGTTCTGGAGTCACATTCGCAACCACATGTTCAATGCCCATTTTGTCCGCGACTCGTTGTACGTTCAATTGATTATCTCCGGATAATAGAGTTAAACGAATCCCCGCATTTTTGAACTCAGTGACCATCGCCAAGCTCTCACGACGAATCGGATCGCGGTAATAAAATGAAGCGATCAACCGTGTATTACTACTGAGATAAATACAATCGAGTTCTTGCGCATCGAGATCGGATTGACCTAAAGCAAAAGACGCCGAGCCTAATCGGAGAGTTTGTCCTTGATAAATGCCCTGTAGACCACTTCCTATTACGTTTTTTACCTGTTCAACTTGATAACTCTCATCCGCAAAAGAAGTAAAAGCTTTCGCTAAAGGATGATTAGCATGTTGCTCTAAACTGGCGGCAATGGCTTGACATTGCAGGAGGGAAAAATGTGCATCATGTACTTTTGTTTGATAAATCTCGATGCGACCTTCAGTCAGTGTTCCCGTTTTATCCATAATCAAGTGATTCACTTGACAAAGAGTTTCAAAAACATGCCCTTTACGGAGTAAAATGCCAAAGTGGCTTAAACGAGAGGTCGCACAGGTAATTGCGGTCGGTGTGGCTAATGCGAGGGCGCATGGGCAGGTTGCCACTAAAACCGAAAGCATGATCCAAAATGCGTCTTCTGGATGATAAAAGTGCCAAAATAGCCAAGTCCCTGCGCCAATAACTAATGTCGCTATGACAAAATAACGTGAAACAATATCGGCAATTTCTGCAATTCTTGGTTTACTTATCTGGGCGTTATCTTGCATGCGAACTATATGAGAAATCATTGACTCTGCTTTATTTTTAGTTACCTGCATTTCAAAAGATTCATCACCATTTAAGGTGCCAGCAAAAACATCATCACCCATTATTTTCACGACAGGAACGGACTCCCCTGTTAACATGGACTCATCCACATACACTTGCCCTGAAAGAATTTTTCCATCAGAAGGAATATTTTCTCCTGGTAACACTCGTAATGTATCGCCTACATTCAATTGCCTTACAGGGACTTGTGATCCATCAGATAAGGTAGCAAACGTTGGCACCAATTTGAGCAAATTTGCACTATGAGCAGAGGCTTCTCGTCGAGCTTTCATCTCAAAATATCGGCCAAGTAATAAGAAGAAAGCAAACATGGTTACTGCTTCATAAAACACCTCGCCTGAACGGTTGACTGTCGCAACAATACTTGCAACATATGCCATGATCATTGCGATAGAAACCGGGATATCCATACTTGGTGCGCGAGCTTTGATGCTTCGCCATGCATTTTCATAAAATGGCCACGCTGAATAAAGCATGACGGGAGTGGCAAAGAAAAAGCTAACGATCCGAAAATAATGTTTAAAAGCGTCATCGAGATCGGAAAAAACTTCTAAATAGAGTGCAACAGCAACCATCATAACCTGCATCGATGCGATACCGGCAACACCGATACGATAAAGGTATTGCTTTGAAGCTCGGTGGTATGCTTGTTCTTGATCGTCTTGTTCAAAAGGGGAGGCTTTGTAACCTAACCTTTGTAGTTGGGTGATAATGGCACTTAGTTTTATTTTCGTGGGGTCCCAGACGAGTCGAGCTCGATGAGTTAGGGTATTGACACTGACTTCTGCTATTCCTGCTTGTTTTAGCATGTGTTTTTCAATTAACCAAGCACAGGCGGCACAGGAAACACCTTCGAGGCCTAACGTGACCTCATTATACTCATCATGCTTAAAAACAAATTCCTCTTGAATCGTGTCATCATCATAGTGAGTTAAGTTTTTAAGCGCATCAGGAACAAGGTCAATTTTTTCGGCCGTTTTTTGTCGGTATTGGTAGTAGGAAACAAGGCCACTGTCTACTATCGTCTGAGCTATCGTTTGACAGCCAGGGCAGCACATCTCTCGTTGTTCGCCTAAGATCATCACCGTCAATTGGGTATCGGCTGGGACATCTTCGCCACAGTGATAACACGTTTTTTTCATAAGCCTAATTCAGCAATTGAGTGGCTGCGACCGAGGGAAAGTTGACCTTTCCTTGAATCAACCATTGATCGTTATGCGGCGATAATTCTAAAAACCATGGACCGTTGAGCGCTTCATCCAATTTTATTCGATAATGACCTTGAAAGTCGGCAGTCACGAGTTGAGTAAAGTCACGATCCGGCAACGTTCGATGAGCAAACATAATATTGAGTGCAGGGTAATGCGGCAAAGAACCTTTATCGAGCTGAATAACGACATCGTTACCTTCTGAAAGAATCGCCGCTTTGAGGTGATGGCGTTTTGCCTGATTAATTTTTGATAAGTCAATATTGATTCCTTTCCCTTTTTTATAATAATCCTCCGTGACCATAGAAACTGAGTTTTGATGAAAGATAAAGACAACAACTAAGGTTCCAATGACCACCATCGAAGGTAATATAATTAAGAACCAGGGCCAGAATTGTTTATACCAAGGTTGTTCCATAAGAATATTCTCTACAACAAAAGATAGAACATAAAACTGATAGAGAACCAGCCCCTTTTAGGGGCTGATTTGAAACGCTATTTCATTGTATCTGAATTACTCAAACTCCAGACATAAGCGGCAACAAGCTGAACTTTATCTTCACCCAATATGTCCAACCATGCAGGCATCACACCGGAACGACCATACATAACGGTTTCTGTGACATCGGCACGGGAACCGCCAAAAAGCCAATATTGGTCGGTTAGATCTGGAGCACCAACAGCAGGGTTTCCTTTACCATCAGTACCATGACAGGCAGCGCAAACGACAAAACGATTTTTTCCGGCTGCTGCTTCACGGGCATTAACAGAACGGCCTGAGAGACTCAAGGTATAGCTGACGACTTCTTTAACACCTTGTTCACCAAGAGAGTCTTTCCATCCGGGCATTTCACCGATGCGACCGTGGCGAATCGTGGTAATAATCGCCTCTGGTTCTCCACCATAAAGCCATGCTTTATCGGTGAGATTAGGAAACCCTTTTTGTCCGCGAGCATCAGAACCATGGCATTGAGAACAGTTTTGCAAAAACAGACGTTGACCAACATTTAAAGCGTCTGAATCAGCGGCAATCTCTGGTAATGAGCGTAGTTCATCCCCGCCGTTTTGGTAGGCGAGTTTTCTGAACTGTTCACCAAAGTAAGTTTGTGCGTCATCTAATTCTTTTGCGTATTGAACCAAACGCTTATTTTGTTGAGCGGCTTCGATAGAGGATTCAGATGCCGCTAGTGAACGCACCGTTTGATCTGAACTCTGCCAGCCAAGTAACCCTTTAAAGTTACCCAAACCAGGATAAAGAGCGAGATAAATCGCGGCAAAAACAAATGTTCCAATAAACAAATATGTCCACCACTTAGGCAGCGGATTATTGATTTCTCGGATGCCATCATAGTCATGGCCCATGTCTTTGCCTTCTTCTACCCCCATTTTGTCTTTCAAACACCAAATGAGTAGAGCCGCACAGCCCAGTAGTGTTCCGACTGTGATGACGATAATCCAAAGACTCCAAAATGTCGTCATTGCTTGGTCTCTCCTTGTTTTTTCGATGAAGATGGCTCTTCGTCGAAGATGAGATTAGCTGCTTCATCAAAACGTGCTTTACGCTTCTTCCCGTAAGCCCACCATACAACACCAATAAAGCAGACAAACAAGACAATGGTCCAAATACTGTGAATCGTACCGATATCCATAAATACTTCCTCTATTTCATTGCATGACCAAGCGACTGAAGATAAGCAATGATGGCATCCATCTCTGTTTTACCTTCTAATTCTTTTGGTGCATTGGCAATTTGTTCATCGGTATAAGGCACACCAAAGCGATCACGGAATAAGGCCATTTTCTGTTGAGTATGCTTATCACTGACTGCATTTTTTGCTAACCATGGGAAACCAGGCATATTAGATTCAGGAACCAACTCACGAGGGTCAATTAAATGAACACGGTGCCACTCGTCAGAATAGCGTGCACCCACTCGAGCAAGATCTGGCCCAGTACGTTTTGACCCCCATAAGAAAGGATGTTCCCAGACGCTTTCACCGGCGACGGAATAGTGCCCGTAACGTTCAGTTTCAGAGCGGAAGGGACGGATCATCTGGCTATGACACACATGACATCCTTCACGGATGTAGATATCACGGCCCTCCAACTCTAAGGCAGTGTAAGGACGTAAATTATCGACCGGTTCATTGGTTTGTTGCTGAAAGATCAAGGGCGTAATTTCGACTAAAGCTCCCAGACTAATAGCAAAGACGATCAAAATAGCCAGCAAACCTACATTACGTTCTACTATTTCATGGCGGTTTTTAGCGTTATGACTCATGCTCTCAATCTCCTTATACCGGCTGAGGAATAGCTTTTAAGCTATCTTTCGGGGCTGAAATGGTTTTATAGGTGTTATAAGCCATGACAAACATACCTGATAAGAAAATAAAGCCACCAATAAAACGAACGGTATAAAAAGGATAAGAGGCTTGAACAGACTCAACAAAACTATAAGTGAGTGTGCCATCAGAGTTCACTGCACGCCACATTAGTCCTTGCATTACGCCTGAGATCCACATTGCGACGATGTATAACACTGTACCAATCGTTGCGAGCCAGAAGTGCATGGTGATTAAACCAACCGAATACATACGTTCTTGTCCAAATAAGCGCGGGATAAGGTGGTAAACGGATCCGATAGATACCATAGCGACCCAACCTAAAGCTCCAGAATGCACATGGCCTACCGTCCAATCAGTATAATGAGAGAGAGCATTGACGGTTTTAATCGACATCATCGGCCCTTCAAAAGTTGACATACCATAGAAGGAAAGCGAAACGATCAAAAAACGTAAAATGGGATCATCGCGTAATTTATGCCATGCACCCGACAGCGTCATAATACCATTGATCATACCTCCCCAAGATGGTGCAAAAAGAACCAATGACATCACCATACCGAGAGACTGTGTCCAATCGGGGAGTGCGGTATAATGAAGGTGGTGCGGGCCAGCCCAGATATATAAAGAAATCAAAGCCCAAAAGTGAACGATAGAGAGCCGATATGAGTAAACTGGACGTTCAGCTTGCTTGGGAACAAAATAATACATCATGCCTAAAAAACCAGCCGTCAATAAAAAACCAACCGCGTTATGGCCATACCACCATTGCACCATGGCATCAACAGCACCTGAATAAATACTGTATGATTTCATCATTGAGACAGGAATCGCCATGCTATTGACTATGTGTAGAACAGCCACAGTGATAATGAAAGCACCAAAAAACCAGTTCGCGACATAAATATGTGAGGTTTTACGTTTGACTATCGTCCCAAAAAAGACCACAGCATAAGCAACCCAAACGATAGCGATTAAGATATCGATCGGCCACTCTAACTCAGCGTACTCTTTACTGGTGGTGTAACCTAAGGGCAAAGATATAGCAGCGGCAACAATGACCGCCTGCCATCCCCAAAAGGTAAAGGCCGCAAGTCGGCCACCAAAAAGACGAGTTTGACAGGTGCGCTGTACAACATAATAAGAGGTTGCGAATAGGGCACTAGTACCAAACGCGAAAATTACCGCATTTGTATGCAGAGGACGTAAACGACTATACGTCAACCACGGCGTATCAAAGTTGAGCTGTGGCCATACTAATTGAGCGGCTATCAAAACGCCCACAGCCATACCGACAATACCCCATAAAATAGTCACAAGGGTAAATTGACGAACGACTGTGTAGTTGTAGTTTTGTCTAAGCTGCTGTTCTTGGCTCATTTGCATGCTTCCAATGTCTAATTAACTACACTTTACTTTCAACACGACTCATGTCGTAATGCCACCAAGTTGACAACAACAGGCAATCCCCACCATAAAAATAATGGTTATCAAATGCTTGAGAGTTGTTGCTGACTTTATAAAAAAGTGGCATTTTCCAAACGCAACTATACTGCATTTAACAATTTAATGACAGGGATGTAACCTTAGTATTGTTCTGGGCTTGCTTTTTTATTTAAAAAGTTTGAAGTTTGTTACATAGGGAACACAAATTAATGCCATCAGAAAGACTTACAAAACACAGACTTGTTCAAATTACCATCACTTTAACTATTTTACTGGTTGCGTTTATATGGCGCACCATAACGCATGATGACGTTGTCACTCTTGACTGTGTCATTCAACCTAAATGTTCGTTAATTGTGAATGAAAAAGTGCTTACGATAACAAGAAAAGAAAACGATGAAGTTGGGTACAGCCTTTATTATCCTATTGAGGAACAGTGGACGATCACGCCCAAAGAAAATGTGATTAAACAAGAGAGGAATAGATGGTTGGTCAGTGAAGCGACATCAGAAATATACATTGTTGAGTTGGGTATCAAAATTCGTCTTTTATCAAGCAAATCAGGATAAAAATTATACTCTACCTTTCAGATCATGTATAACAAGCAAAGAACTTTTTAAGTATATATACAGATGCGATTAATTACCGCTTACACTCATATATTAACGCCCCAAAAAGCGATAGACCAACTGCAAGAAGAGCTCGAAAAAGAGGGGATCGCGAGTCTTATTTGTTATTATTCAGAAGAATATGCTGGTCATGAAATTCAACATGCGCTCACCCAAGCCTTTCCTTCAACGCCTTTCATTGGCTGTTCTTCCTGCTGTGGGGTCATGACCGATCAAGGTTACCATGCGGGTCCCGTGATTGCGTTAATGGCGATTTATGACTCGTTTTATAGTGCCTATGGCACTGGGCTTATCAATTTTACACTCGGCTGTGACTATAAAAAAAATACCCAAATCGCCCTTCAGCAAGCATTAGTGTCAGCCGACCGAGTGGGTGAAGTTCCAAGCTTAGTTGTTTTACATTCAACCCCCGGTAATGAGGAACTTTTAATTGATGCCATTGATGAAACATTCGGTACTCAAGTTCCTATGATTGGAGGAAGTTCAGCTGATAATGATATTCAAGAGAAGTGGTCTATCATCACTCAAGATGGCTGGAGCCAAAACGGCATTGCTATTCAACTGTTTTTCCCTTCGCAGCCATTACTCACTGGACTAAGCGCGGGTTATTCACCGACCGAGTTTGAAGGAAGAGTCACAAAATCGGCTGGACGACTAATTGAACAGATTGATGGAGAAAGAGCGGCTGATATTTATACGGAATGGGTCAGTGATCATTCTGGGATGCAAATCAACGATGATTATCTTTTTCAACATGTCACTCGCTTCCCGTTAGGACGAGTGGCCGGTTATGTACACCAACAGCCCTACTATAAATTATCTCACCCAATTCGAATGACAAAAAATGGAGCATTAGAACAATTTTCCACCATTAAAGAAGGTGAGCGGATCACCCTGATGACCGGCTCGAAAGAGCAATTAATTAATCGAGCGTCCAAAGTAATTAAAGAGGTTAATACTCAAAATTATCATGAATCGCTTATGCTTGGGGCGATCATCATTTACTGTGCTGGTTCAATGTTACGATTAGGGAGTGAAATTTCAACCGTTTACCAGCAATTATCCAAGCAGATGCGTGGACATCCTTTTATCTGCCCCTTTACGTTTGGAGAACAAGGACGGTTTACTGGTGGTGAAAATGCGCACGGTAACCTTATGATAGCTTCGGTTATTTTTTATGAATCAGAATAACAATTAATGATGGAACAAGACAAAATTGAACAGTTTAATGAGATGTTACTTGAGCTTGAGCGGAGTAAAGAGCGCGAGCTCAAACTCGCTGAAGAGAACCGAGTTATATTAACCGCGATTTCTACCTTAAGTCATGCCGATAATAAGCATCAGATATTTGATGAATTAAAGAATGTACTACATCGATACATTAAATTTGATGACTTTGTTGTTATCTCTAAACTTAAAGATAAAACTACGTTTGCTACTTTTCTTTCCTCTAATCAAGCGTTTAAAGATAAGTCTTGGTTAAATGGTGATAAATTTCGACGTGTATTAGAAGGTGAGTGCATTATTCTTTTCGAGCCTATCAAGCTAGAAGAGTTTGATAATCTGAATCCCTTTCTTAAAAACCAGATAAAATCGGCGCTTTTTACGGGTATTCGAACCGAAACAAGCGACTCTATTTTATTATTGTTAGGCAGTAGAAAAGGGCAGTTTAGTCTAGAAACGAAAGCAACATTGCAACGTTTTCGTCCATTACTCGAACGAGCGATCAATGATATTGAACATAAAGAAGAGTTACAGCGTCTCGTTGAATTGAAAACGCGCGAATTAACAATAGCACAACAACAAGCAGAGCAAGCGAATCAATCCAAATCTCAGTTTTTAGCCATGATGAGTCATGAGCTGAGAACGCCGCTCAACGCTGTATTAGGATTGATTGAAATTTTACGTAAAGACTCCAATCGTTATCAACAAAATCTGCTTGAACAAATGGAAGGCTCAGCTGAGCTTTTACTGGTCATTATCAATGATATTTTAGATTTAAGCCGTATTGAATCAGGGCATTTTAAGTTACATTGTCACTGGGTTCAGCTCCATAAACGTTTAATGCATGCGCTTGGGTATCATCATAAAGCCGCAGAAACGAAAGGGATCCGTTTTAATGTCCGAACATCCATCTGTGATCACTATGAATACTGGGTTGACCCAGTTAGATTGATGCAAATTCTGTTCAACATTATTGGTAATGCTATAAAGTTTACTCACATTGGCAGTGTCGATGTTTCATTGATAACCGCACGAGATCAGTTGGTTATTGAGGTTAGAGATAGCGGCATTGGCATAGAACAGCAACGAATTGAACATTTATTTTCACCTTTTATCCAAGCTGATAGCTCAATTACTCGTAACTATGGTGGTACTGGCTTAGGGTTAGCAATCACAAAACATCTAGTGAAGTTAATGGGAGGGGAAATCACCGTTCAAAGCCAACTTGGTGAGGGCAGTCAGTTCACCATTAAGTTACCTGTTGAGTCTCGTTTAAATCAAAAAGCCACTGTTTCTTCAACGACTAATATGACGTTGCGCAAACCCGCACAAAATGTAAGTAGCCAAAATATCTTGGTAGTTGAAGATACAAAAACAAACCAAGTGGTCATTCAGTTAATCCTATCTCAGATGGGTTACAATGTAACAATTGCAGAGCATGGTTATCAAGCGATTGAACTCGTAAAGAGCAACGACTCTTTTGACCTAATTTTTATGGATATTTCTATGCCGATTATGGATGGTATTCAAGCAACCCAGCAGTTACGAGCCAATCACATTCAAACGCCTATCATTGCGCTCACCGCTCATGCGATGCAAAGTGATCATAAAGTATTTCTAGAGGCAGGCATGAATGATGTCATTTTAAAACCGATACGTAGCCAAGAACTGCAACGTCTTACTCAGCTTTATTTACAAAGAAATTAATCTTTGCTCTGTANTTTATGGATATTTCTATGCCGATTATGGATGGTATTCAAGCAACCCAGCAGTTACGAGCCAATCACATTCAAACGCCTATCATTGCGCTCACCGCTCATGCGATGCAAAGTGATCATAAAGTATTTCTAGAGGCAGGCATGAATGATGTCATTTTAAAACCGATACGTAGCCAAGAACTGCAACGTCTTACTCAGCTTTATTTACAAAGAAATTAATCTTTGCTCTGTATCGCATAATTAGCTTTATTGGTCAGCCATGACACAATAAAGCTAATTATATACTTTATGGTAAATAGGTTATGTTCAATGGAAAATAGCGCGAGTGAATAGAAGTCATCTAAGCTTGAAAGGAATAGTCATTTATTGATTATAGCCACGTTATATAATTTAACATAATATACGTAATGCGCACTTAAGTATAACAAGGCTCAATAAGATTGACATGCGAATTACCTCATGTTTTTATGAGCAAACGTTAATCAATAAGGATATGTAATGAAACGTGAAACTCTTGCCTTGCACTATGGTTATCAACCCGATAGCCAACATGCTGTCGCTATTCCTGTCCATCAAACAACCTCATTTAGCTTTGACAATGCTCAGCATGCCGCTGATTTGTTTGATTTAAAAGTTCAAGGTAATATTTATTCTCGAATTATGAACCCTACCTGTGATGTGCTTGAACAGCGGATTACAGCCCTTGAAGGTGGTGTTGGCGGCTTAGCCGTTGCTTCCGGAATGGCAGCAATTACTTACGCCATTCAAACCATCGCTGAAACTGGCGATAATATCATCTCATTAAGTGAACTTTACGGTGGAACTTATAATTTATTTGCTCATACGCTACCAAGACAAGGTATTGAGGTTCGTTTTGTAGATAAAGATAACTTCAATCAAATTGAGCAACTTATCGATCAAAATACGCGCGCAATTTTTTGTGAAAGTATCGGTAACCCTTCTGGTAGTTTGGTCGATATCCAAGTTCTAGCTGATATTGCTCATCAACATGGCGTTCCTTTGATTGTTGATAATACTGTTGCGACGCCATTTCTATGGCGTCCTTTTGAACATGGTGCCGATATTGTTGTGCATTCTGCCACTAAATATATTGGTGGGCATGGCACAACAATCGGTGGAGTCATTGTCGATTCTGGAAACTTTCCATGGGCCGATCATGCCGAACGATTTCCATTACTTAATCAGCCTGATGTCTCTTATCACGGCGTTAATTATACTCAGGATATCGGGGCGGCAGCCTTTATTGCACGCGCACGAGTTGTCCCCTTACGTAATATGGGAGCTGCATTAAGCGCTCAATCCGCTTGGAATCTTTTGCAAGGATTAGAAACACTCGCACTACGCATCGAACGCATTAACCAAAATAGTTTAGCCATTGCTCAGTGGCTTACTCAGCATCCTCAAGTGAGTTGGGTGAACTATGCTGGATTACCGACTCATAAAGATCATCACTTAGCTGAAAAATATATGCAAGGACAAGCATCGGGTATTTTAAGTTTTGGTATTGTCGGCGGGCGTGATGCTGGCACTCGATTTTATGATGCACTAAAGTTAATTCTTCGCTTGGTTAATATTGGTGATGCTAAAAGTTGTGCGGCTATTCCCGCAGCAACAACCCACCGTCAACTGAATGACGAAGAGTTAAAAGCAGCCGGTGTTTCAGCTGACATGGTTCGGCTCTCTATTGGGATTGAACACATTGATGATTTACTTTCAGATCTTGATCAAGCTTTACAAGCCTCACAATAATATACACAGCTGATTAGCTTCCTATTTTAATATTTTAGGCTCTTATCATAAAAAGCCCATCAAACGTGACATTGTCACCTCCTTGGTGAGCTTTTTATTTATCTCAATCAAACCTTTTAGCCTCCGCAACTAAGATCCATCCCACATCGTTGTTATACCCTTCCTACTTGAAGCTGCAGGGGTGTTGGCTACGTTCTTTCACCCCAATCACATAGCCAGTCTATGCTCATGGGGATTCACTCACTTGCCGCCTACCTGCAACTCCAAGTTGTTTGGGTATATTGTCCTTAATAAGAAAGTGACACCGTTGCCTTTTAGCATATCCTACTAGTAAAGATATTGGCGCTATTTGTTTTTGTAATAAAATTACAAAGCATGCTTTTTGACTAAACTAATGAGAAAGGTGGTAGTGTTTTATTCTGATGTAATGCATTGAAATTTATTCATTTTATGTTTTTTGTGTTTATTTAAAACAAAAAAAGAGCGCTTTTAGCGCCCTATTCTTCGACCTTTACTGTAATTTATTCTTTGCTTTGAGAGGTTGTTGCTTGCTCCGTTCGTATAGCTTCGGCAACGACTTTAATGGCTTGTGCCGTACTCATACCTTGTGCCATTAAGTGTTGAATTTGTTCCACGGCGGTTTGTTGCTCGGCATGGGTTAACGTTGGGAAATCATCTAACATAAAAAAGGCTCCTATAAAGGAGCCAAACTATAGAGCTTCATTTAGTAACTCGCAAGGACGTTTACATAAGCGCCCATTGCATTTTCGTTCGTATAGCTAGCACCCACGTCTAGTTGAAATAATCCGAGTGGCGAAAGCCCTATTCCGGCGGTCACCGTATCTTCTGAATGACGATAAGCTAAGTTTTTATTGTAACCTGCTCTTAGTTTTAGTTGTCGCATAATATCGATCTCAGTTCCGACTCGAATCATTTGCGTATCATCAGCAAAATTTTTATATCGCTTATCGGTATTCAAATCATAATCGACGCTGAGGGAAAAATAATCAGCAACAATTCCTGCTCCAAAGGTGACTTGAGGACGAATTTGATATTCATATTGTGTATTGCCAATACTACGGGTCTGTATATCTCGGCTGACTAAATTATTGACCGAAACACCTAATCGATAAGGGCCATGAAACCATAATGCCCCCGCATCAATATTAAAGGTGGTTTCACCGGTCCCTTCATCTAAAAAGTCTTTAAACTCATAGTTGGTAAAACTGGCTTGATAAACGTAGGTATAGATACGTTGTAACTTTGGGCTGATGCCAAACGACATGTGCTGCCCTAATACAGTTTGATATTTTGCTAATGATATTCCAACCTCTGTTACCGCGACTGAAACAGCATTGACGGTACTATTTTGTGCTTTTTCCAGCGTACAAAGATCTGTATTTCCTGGGTCTGAACATGTATCGGAAATGGCGGGAGCAGCGAAGGCTTCAACATAAGCTTTGCCAAAAATATTGGCAGAGATATAACGATTCGGTATGCCAAAAGCAACGACTCCCCCAACATTCGCGTTAAGGACACTACCATCTATATCGTTCAGTGCGGTTTCTAGTTCACTGGCTTTTGATGGATCGCCGCTGTTGATTAAATCAGCAATATTATCAATGCCTTTTACGAGCTTATTGGGATCATTATAGGTAAGGCCGATACTCGGTAAAATCATACCAGCATCATCACTACGCCGATAAATCGCAACAATGGCCGGATTATAAAATGGCGCAGTTAGATAGTTTGCTGCCACGACTCCGACCCCACCCATAGCATCGCCACGGGCTTCAACGGCATAGTTTGCAGCGAACGTATTTCCCGCTGCTAGCGTAACCGATAACGCTAAAAGGTTAATTTTATACTTCATACCAGATAAACCGTTCGTTTCTTTTTTCTATTAACGGCTTATTGTCTATTAACTTGAGTTATTCCTCTAGTGAAACGTTGTATGTTTTACTAATAACTTGAGCTTGTTCTATGGTGATAGCACCTTGCCAACGTTGATGGGTCATCGAGACGGCGAGTACATAGCGATCGGAGGCAAGATTGGTCAATTCAAGTTGTGTTGGATAGTCAGACTCATAACTTTTTGTCCATATTTCTTTGTATTCGTTATCCACATAGTCAAAAACGGAAACATCCAATTTGGGTAATGGGCAGTATCTATTCAGTAGTGCGTTTTTATCTACGATCCACTGATCTTTTGATGACCAATGCACTGTTTGTTTGGCTTTAAAATCGCTTAAAATAATCCAGGAACTCCAAGAGGTTTGATCACTCGCGGTAATATCTAATCGATATAAGCCTATCGATAATTTGTTATTCAAATTATAACGTTTAAGATAGGTTCGCCAACCATTAGTGACATTGTCACCTTTTCTACTAAATAAAATATCGGAAGAGAGTGGTTTTTTGACCCATTTTGTTAATTTTACGTCGGTGAGTTCTTTACTTGTTTGTGCTTCAACTAAGACTTGATAAGCATCTCTCCCCGGGCTTTGAATGTCGATATTGGTAATAGTTATCGATTTTATCCATTCAGGAAAAGGTTGATTATTTAAGCTTTTTCCACAATCGATGGAAAGTGATTGCACGAATAAATCATTGAGGTGGGATTGAATATTTTTGTTCTGTTTTAGTTGCCACACTTCAACTAAGGAAGTAAACATTCCTTCAAGATCATTGGTTAACAAGTTTTGATGGGCTTGAGCCAAAGGAGTGTTTGTCTCAAACCAATCGCTACTATGTAGTTGAAAAGGCACGCTTAGCAACGTGCCCAGAATCAATACTTTTTTTGGCATGAAATTAAGCTTTCATTTTATATCCTACACCACGCAAAGTTTCAATTTCTAATCCGGGAAGCTTTTGGCGCAGTTGTAGAACATGTGTATCGACAGTTCGGGTTGTTGGGAAATGGTTATATCCCCATACGTGATCAAGCAACTCATCACGAGTAAAAACACGACCTAAATTACTGGCTAAAAATAGCAATAGATCAAATTCGGTTCGAGTTAAGGTAATAGACCGATCATGAAAGAATACCTCTCTTGTCGCTTTGTCAATCACCAAGTTCGGGGTAATAACTTTGCTATCATCTTGTTCATCACTATCGGGTGAACGAAGTTGTGCTCTAATTCTGGCAAATAGTTCTGCTTCCGCAAAAGGTTTTGTTAAATAGTCATTTGCTCCCGCATCAAGTCCGGTCACTTTATCTTTGACTGTAACCAGTGCGGTTAACAAGATCACGGGAACATCCTTGATTTTTTTCCATTCCGTCATATGTTGTACTGAGTCACCATCGGGTAATTGGCGATCCAAAATAACTAAATCGGCTTTTTCCCAATATTGTTGTACAGCGGCAATGGTTTCTGCATGTAAACAGTCATATCCTGCTTGCTCCAAGCTAACTAATAGACCGTCAGCGAGGTTTTTATCATCTTCAACGAGAAGCAATGTCTGTTTCACAGGGTATCTCCAATATAAAAGTGGTTGGTGGTCCAATAAGGGTCATTGTTCCCCCCATTCTGCCAACCATCGATTCTACTATAGTTAAGCCAAGTCCTAAGCCACTTTTGCTTACAAATGGCTTGCGTAAATGACGCCAATCTTTATGTGTTAGTGCCCCTTGGTCTGTCACCTTGATCGTCACAACATTCGGTTGTGTAACAACTTCCAACGTCACGGGGGCAACGCCATATTTGACCGCATTGCGAATTAAATTATCCACACAAGTTCCAAGCCAATAAACGTTAAGTTTTGCGGCAATATCTTGATTAATAATGAACTCAATCGGTTCTATAAATTCTTCTTCAACCTTATATTCTAGCCATTCCGCAACCGAGGGAACCCAATCGGTTGCCAGTGGCTTATTATCCGATTGCAGATAATCTTTACTTGCTTCAGCTAATTGCCTTAGTCGCCTTGAGTCTTCACAGAGACGACGAAACTCATCGTATACAGATTCGGGTAAATGTTCAAATTCACGGCGAAAACCTTCAACCGTTAATGATAAGCTTGCAATCGGGGTTCTAAGCTCATGCGTCAAAATCTGTAAAATAAGCATGCGGCTTTTCATTTCTTTTCGTTTAGAATTCCAGCGATAGATTAACCAGCCGATCACTAATAGGATATTGGCAATCACCAATATCACCATACTTATTCGTAGTAGATCAGAATGATCTTTTACATCCCAACACAAATTACCACGTTGTACAAAACAAGTACTCTCATGACCCGCTAAGCTAAATGATAATCCCGCATTAGCGGCATTTTCCTGCCAGATCCCCTCTTCAAACAGATAGTACTTATCCCCTTTTCTCAGCCAAAATAATTTACCATCACTAAACATAAGTGCACCTGAAATCAATGCACTCATCGTGTACTCATCCATCTGTTGTAGACGACCAAGAAGATCATCTTCAGGCGCTTTGGGGCGTTCTTGAATGTGCATAAATGGTTCAAGTTCGGCAAACCTATCTGGATAAGCGTTTGCATAGCGAGCGGCATAACTTCCACCACCAGGATGAATCAATGCACTTCGAGCAAACCAACGTGTTGGTAAGTGAGTTCCTTTACAGAGTGCACGAGTAAACACCAACGGCTCGGTCATTAAAGGATTTAAAGGTAAATTACCAGAACACGTTTCAGCTAACCGATACAGCAATTGGATATCCTTTAACGGATATGCAGCAGTCTGAGGTAGCATGGTTTCGTGAATTAATAAACGAGTCGGATATTCTTTTTGTATGCTACGAATATCGTAATTCACTACAGAGCTTTGATAATCAAACGATGAAACAAACTGATCGATTCGCTCCGGTAGTGAATCGGCATAAACTGAAAAAGCCGATGCAACTGCCCATAAACCAATGAGAGTTCGTATAACCGTAGCCACCAATATTAATGTTCGTTTGATCATAAAACCCCAAAAATGGAGATTAATTATCTAATAGATATAAAATGTTGTTGTTATTTCCCTGTCAATAATAGACAGGGCTAATGTCAAAAAGAAGACTGGCTATTAGCCAAAATAATGAAAGCCAGCATTTGCTGGCTTTCATTATTAAACCTAGAGATAAGATTACAACGCTTTAGATATAGAGTCTACACTCTCTTTGGCATCACCAAATAACATATAAGTATTGTCTTTAAAGAATAGTGGGTTTTGCACACCGGCATAGCCCGTATTCATGGAGCGTTTAAAGACGATGACATTTTTAGCATGCCAAACTTCCAAAACGGGCATACCTGCAATTGGGCTGTTGGGATCTTCTAACGCGGCTGGGTTAACCGTATCATTGGCTCCGATAACTAAAACGGTATCGGTCTCAGCAAAGTCATCGTTGATTTCGTCCATTTCTAGTACGATATCATAAGGTACTTTAGCTTCTGCTAATAGAACATTCATGTGTCCAGGTAACCGACCAGCAACCGGGTGAATTCCAAAACGAACCTTGATTCCCTGCGCTCGCAGTTTTTCGGTGATCTCATAAACTGGGTATTGAGCCTGAGCAACCGCCATACCATATCCAGGAGTGATGATTACGGAACTTGAATTTTTGAGTAGATCGGCAACATCTTCTGCGTTCATTTCACGGTATTCACCTTGCTCTTGATCGGAATTAATCACGATCTCTTGACCAAAGCCACCAGCTATGACACTAATAAATGAGCGGTTCATTGCTTTACACATGATATAAGACAGAATGGCACCTGAAGAACCAACCAATGCACCGGTCACAATTAAGAGATCATTAGCTAACATAAACCCAGCGGCTGCGGCTGCCCAACCAGAGTAAGAATTCAGCATTGACACAACCACTGGCATATCGGCACCACCGATCGAAGCCACTAAATGGTAGCCAAAGACTAAAGCAATCATTGTCATAACGATTAAGGGAAATAACCCTCCATCAGTATTAACAAAATTAATCATTAATAGTCCAGATACAACCAGCGCGGCAAGATTTAACTTGTGTTTATGTGGCAAATTAAGTGGTGATGAATTAATCGTGCCACGTAATTTACCAAAAGCAACGATAGAGCCAGTGAAGGTCACCGCGCCAATGAATACTCCAAGGAAAACTTCGACTAGGTGGATCACATGTTCAGCATGAGTGGTAACCGAAGGGGCATCTAATAAGCTATTGTAGCCGACCAAGACTGCCGCCATACCAACAAAACTATGTAACATAGCGACCAACTCAGGCATTTGGGTCATTTCCACTTTTTTTGCTAAGTGGATACCAATCCCCGCACCGATAACCATCGCCAGTAAAATCCAACTGAGCCCTTGGGCATCTGGGCTAAAAATAGTCGCAAATAAGGCAATCGCCATCCCTGCAATCCCATAATAGTTCCCTGCCCTTGCCGACTCTTGCTTTGATAGACCAGCCAAACTTAAAATAAAAAATAGAGCAGCCACAATATAAGCCGCGTGTACTAATCCTGCAGACATTGTGAACTCCCTTAGTCTTTACGGAACATTTCAAGCATACGTTTGGTTACCGTAAAGCCACCAAATATATTAATACTTGCAATTAAAACAGCAATAAATGCCAAAGCGGTAACCACGCCATTTCCTTGCCCAATTTGTAATAATGCCCCAACAACAATAATACCGGAGATAGCATTCGTCACCGACATTAAAGGGGTATGTAAGGCATGTGTCACGTTCCAAACAACGTAATATCCAACCACACAAGCCAAAACAAAAACCGTGAAGTGACCGAGGAATGCAGCAGGAGCGACAGAAGCAACCCATGCAAAAGCACTAACCCCAACCGCAAGGCCGAGCAATTTTTTAATCGGTGATGTCGGTTCAGCTTGTACTTTTTCAACGACAGGTTTAGCTGGTGTGGGTTGAGGTTGCGCAGACACTTGAATTGGCGGCGCAGGCCAAGTAACTTCGCCCTGTTTAACCACGGTCACGCCGCGTAAGACCACATCGTCAAAATCGATATTGATTGTGCCGTCTTTCTCTTTACAAAGTAATTTAAGTAAGTTAACTAAGTTGGTTGCATAAAGCTGTGACGATTGCGTAGGTAAGCGTCCAACCATATCGGTATAACCAATGACCTTGACACCATTTTCGGTCACAACTACTTGATCTTTGACAGTATATTCGCAGTTTCCGCCATTGGCTGCTGCTAAGTCAACAATGACACTTCCCGCTTTCATGCTATCAACCATCTCTTTGGTGATCAATTTAGGAGCTGGCTTACCTGGGATCAGTGCTGTTGTAATGATGATATCGACATCTTTTGCTTGTTCAGCATAAAGCTCTGCTGCTTTTCGATTAAATTCATCGGACATCTCTTTGGCGTAACCATCCCCAGAGCCCGCAGCTTCTTGGGAGTTAACTTCTAAAAAGTCAGCGCCCATAGATTGCACTTGTTCTTTGACCTCTGGACGTACATCAAATGCACGAACAATCGCGCCTAAACTTCCTGCTGCCCCAATAGCTGCAAGACCAGCCACACCGGCACCGGCAATAAAAACTTTTGCAGGGGGAACTTTTCCTGCCGCGGTAATTTGGCCAGTAAAGAACCGTCCAAACTCATGGGCTGCTTCAACAACGGCTCGATAACCCGCGATATTCGCCATGGATGATAGCGCATCTAGCGCTTGCGCTCGTGAAATACGTGGCACACAATCCATCGCCAGTACATTAATATTTTTGCTCGAAAGCTTTTCCATCAGTTCCGCTTGTTGTGCTGGCCAGATAAAGCTAATTAGTGTGGCTCCATCCTTGAGCAAAGCAATTTCGTCAATTTCATCATGACTAACAGGCGCGTTCACTTTTAAAATCAGTTCTGAATTCCACACCTGCTCTTTATCTACAATCGTGGCTCCTGCCGTTTGAAAAGCAGAATCTTCAAAACTGGCTAAAATCCCCGCTTGGGATTCAATGACGACATCAAAACCTAATTTTATTAACTGTTCAACCGATGAGGGGGAAGCAGCAACTCGCGTTTCTCCTGCGAGAATTTCTTTTGGTACACCAATTTGCATAGCAGTTCCTTGACTATTGGCACAATGATTATTCTATTTTTCTCTGTTTACCTTTAAAAACCGATCATCGCAATCGACTCCGCATATAAGGGTATATCAGACTAGAGTGACGTAATGTTAGCTATCTAACTTGCATGAAGTCAGAGCAAATAGCAAATAGCAAATAGACTCAAGCCACAGCTGAGAAAAATAGGGCTTTGCAAAGCACACAAATAAATAAAAGAACGATAAGCATATCGACTTAGCGTTCTTTTATTTATGATTTCTGTCAATGACTTGGTTAATTACTGAAAGATCTGACCACTCATCTGATCAATGTAGAGCTGTGCTTTCTTTAACATGAGTTCTTTTGCTTGTGCTTCACTGGACAGTAAATCAGAGCGGATGAAACGATGTTCTTTCCATTCGCCATTCACCTCCTGAATAATTCGCCCGGCAATACGATATTGACCGTGTTCATTAATCGGCTCCTGATAAATTAAAAAACCTTTATATTCATAGGGTTTTTCATCAATAATGTCATTTTTTAAGTGACGACTAAACCAACGAGAAAATAAGCCCACAACTACTCCTTATCGATTAATTTCTCTCCCATAATGGGGGTTTCATACCATTCTAAAGGCATTTCGTCATCCACCGTACGTGTCCCAAACAAGACGGGAATGATAAGCTCTCGATCGGTTCGCCTATCATTGATGATCATCGGCTCTGCGGCTTCAACTGCCGCGACAGCTCGCTGTTTTAATATCACTAAGCGTTCTTCTGGCAGTGAGGATAAAAAATCAATATCAAAGCGAATATACACAGGCCGAATTTGATTTAATGCTAAACAGGCTAAATCGGCTAATTGATCTGTATCATATTGTGAAACATAGTAACTTTGGGCTAGGACTTGTCCAACTAATGTTTCCATATAATTATGGACTTCCATGTTCAGTTGCATCGTTGAATTCCTTATCATTTCATAGCAGACAAAACAATTCTATCTCACTTATAATACAAAAAGCCTGTTACACTTCAGCAAGATGGTTGGCAATGAAAGCTAAAATTAGCATTTTCAGCGAAAACGATATCGTTATGTTCACGTCTAGTTTAGCAAAAGGTTGGCAATTGATGAAATCAACGTATTCTGATCACTAGGGTCTGTTCACCTTTCTGGCTGATTTTTGCAAATTTTAACGGCGAAAGGTCAACAGACTCTCCCGAGAGATAAGTCATCGCTCTTTTTTTCATAATGTCTGGTTTGTTCTTTACCTCATAATTACAGCAAATGGTTTAAAAATAAAACATGTTTACGGGCTTTACCTCCTCGTCTTGGTTTCGTTTTGCTTTTCCTCTTCTCTTGCTGCTCGCGGTATGGGCAGGGATGAATAACGTTATTTTCGTCAGCCAAACCAATAGTGGTTTTGCTGATACGCTCCCGTATGTGCTTTTTTTCGCCGCCATTGCTGTCGCTCATCTATTTAAGCAAAGTCGTATCGCGATGATCGCTTGTACCCTTATGATTAGCTATTGGGTGATTCATTATCGTTTACAAACCCCACTGACGACGGGGTCAACCTTACTTGAATTATCTTTATTAGCGGTATTGCTGCCCGTTGCAAGTCTCATCAGTTACACGTTACGTAATGAAGGACTTTTTAGTAAAGGCTTTGTATTGTATCTGGTTCTATTAATATTTTTTGCTTTGTGGAGTACATTGATCGTGGTTCACTTCGACTCTGAGCCGCTTAATGGGCTCAATGGGCTGCTTTATGTCGAACCAAGACTGTCTCGCTTACCTGTTATCGTTGTCCTATATCTTGCTTTGATGTTAGGTATTTGTGCCATCGTGCTCTTGACCCGAAATCGTCTAATGGATGCTGTCATGTATACGTCGATACTATTTATGACTGTGACTTTTGTTTTTTTTCATGTCCCCTATATTTCCAGTACGATGTTTTCATTAGCGGGTATTTTTCTGCTTCTATACTTACTCTCGATTGGCCATGAATTGGCATTTAAAGATCGCCTTACCCAGTTACCAGGACGCTATGCTTTAGATCTCGATTTACCACGATTAGGTAAAAAGTTTACTATCGCTATGCTAGATATTGACCATTTCAAAACCTTTAATGACCAATTTGGCCATGATACGGGCGATGATGTACTCAGATTAGTAGCCAGTCGATTACGGCAGATACCAGGTAAAGCTCATGTTTACCGTTATGGTGGTGAAGAATTTACCCTTTTATTTAAAGGAAAATATGCCTCTCAGGCCGAGGAGTCTCTTGAGTGGTTACGCAACGATATTGAGCAGTATGATCTCGTCATCCGTAATATAGAAGAACGCCCTAAAAGTCAGCGGGCTGGCGTGAAAAAACGCCATGAAGGGGGGAAAAACTCGGTCAACATCACGGTGAGTATGGGAATTTGTGATAGCCGTATTGAAAGCGATCCGAAACGAGCCTTAAAGCTAGCAGATGAAGCTTTATATAAGGCAAAAAAATCGGGCAGAAACTGTATTAAACAAGCCTCGCTTACTACATCGACTGCGTATTAAACAGTAATCCCCCTAAATAAAGGAGGATTACATGAAGAAAAGGCGATTTAATTTTGTTGTTTTTCTTGTACGTACTGACGACTGACATCAACAATTGCTACATGTTTAAAGAAACTTCTTCCCAACAAAAGTGGAAAAGTTAAATGAGTTCTATTGGCTAATGTAAATTCTGTTTTTTCTTTTAGATCACCAATTTGAATCCACGTGACAACCACTGGACGGCGATGTGCCGCTTCACTAGCTGATTGACGAATGCGAACCCAACGTTCAACCGGAAGATTCATTTCGTTGCTTGTAATACCATCATGTTCAATTCGAAATTTAACCCAGTCTTTGCCCCCTCGATCAAATGGCACAATGTCTACAGCACTGATGGAAGACGTCGCTGCTCCAGTATCAATTCTTGCCCGGAAATGTTCCTGTAATGCAGGTACATATACCCACTCTTGATCACCAAGAATTAATTTTCCATCCGATGTTTTAGTCGAAGATAAAACTAATGCCGCAGGCTCTATTGAGTGAGGGGCTAAATGGGTTTCCTCCTCGATAGCCACTTGGTTACTTTCTGGTGGCACATGTTCAATGGGCGTCAGTTCTTGCTGCTGTTCCGGCGTACTGTGTGGTTCGGGTAAAAAGGAGCAAGCACTCAATGTGCCAGAAAGTATACCTAGGATAAAAATTTTCCAGTGTGATTTCATTCATTCACCTAATCAAACATCAGTTAAGATACCTTAACTATCGCCTCTGCCACATAAGGAATATCTTGTTCGGTTAACCCTGCGATATTAATTCGACCATCAGCCACACCATATATTGCAAACTCTTCTCGCAATCGATGCATCTGCGCGGCACTAAATCCAAGCACGGTAAACATCCCTTGATGACTTTCAATAAAATCAAATTGTGACGTATTATGTTGATTTCTCAACTCATTACATAAGGTTTGACGCAGGTTTAACAAGCGGTGTTGCATGGTATTGAGTTCTTGTTTCCAAAGGGAGGTTAATGCCTCACTTTGTAATATGGTTTTCACCAATGCGGCACCGTGATCCGGTGGCATGGTGTAAGTCGAGCGTGCTAAGGTCAACATTTTGCCCCGAGCGTTCGCAATCTCCTGCCCGTTTTTTCCTAATACTATAGCAGCCCCTGTTCTTTCTCGGTATAAACCAAAATTTTTAGAGCAGGATGTGGTGATCAACATTTCCTCAACTTTTGCTGCCATATAGCGTAAACCGCTGGCATCTTCTTCGAGCCCACCACCGAAGCCCTGGTAGGCAATATCAACAAAAGGAGTAAAGCCTTGTTTAAGAGCTAACTCTGTAATTGCCTGCCAAGCAGAGAGATCAATATCGGCTCCTGTTGGATTATGGCAACACCCATGCAATAGCACGACATCTTTTGGCCCTGCATGAGATAAATCATCCAACATGCGTGCCACATCAACTAACTTAGTCTGTGGATTGAAATAAGCATAGTATTTAACCTTTAATCCTGCGGCTTCCATCACTGGTTTATGGTTAATATAACTAGGATTGGTTAGCCAAACGGTGGTTTCTGGTTGAGCGACCCGCATTAAATCACCAAGCATGCGTAAAGCGCCACTAGCTCCTGGGGTTTGAATTGAAGTCAGACGATCAAATACCGGCGTCTCCCCTAATACTAGCTTAGCGATGTGCTGATTAAACTCTTCACAACCCGCTAATCCAACATATGACTTGGTGGTTTGTGTATTTACAACCATGGCTTGTGCCTGCTGCACCGCTTGCATTATTGGTGTTTCACCTTGGCTATTTTTATACACACCAATCCCGAGATCTACTTTTTGAGGACGTGGATCTTGGCGAAATGCGACGGAAAGCGAAAGAATGGGATCTAATGTTGGTGTTGGTAAATGTGAAAGCATGAAAGTCACAACCCTTTGAAATTCAAGTAATGACTTTCAAGTAAACACCAGATAAGGAAAAATCGAAAGTGATTTTTACAACTTTAAGTAATGAATGATCTGATTACTGCTCCCTCGCCAGTCTAAACTCGGGTCAGCCAATGATTGCTCAAATTTACCATCGATCAAGACATCAAGGTAATCTAACACTTGCCGCTGCTTTTCATCTAGTTCGTGTAAACAATATCCGGTCCATAACCAAATATCTTTTCCAACACACTCTTTCTTTACTCGCTCAACCAAATGCAATACCGCTGCGACATTGTCTGGATGCAGTGGATCACCGCCGGAAAGAGAAAGCCCCCGCTTCGGTATCCGAGAATCATTAAGATCCGCAATAATTTGATCTTCCATTGCAGTGGTAAAAGGACGTCCAGAATCTAGTGGCCAAGTGCTTTTATTGTAGCACCCTCGACATTGATGGAGACAGCCGGAAACGAACAAAGTACAGCGCGTGCCCGGCCCATTAACCACATCAATTGGATAGTATTGATGATAATTCATAAAATCACAGATGTTTCACACGACGTTTAACTTCTTCTTGTTTGCCGAAGTTAAATGGACGGGCATCAGGACTACCTAAATAACCGCATACACGCCGAGTCACCGACACTTTGGAAGAATCGTGGTTGCCACATTTAGGACACACAAACCCTTTACTGGTGCATTCAAATTCTCCCGTAAATCCACATTCATAACATTCATCAATGGGCGTGTTCGTACCATAGTATGGCACTCGGGTATAACTGTAATCCCAAACGTTCTCTAATGCTTCAATGTTACGTTGCATATTGGGGAATTCACCATAGCAAATAAAACCACCACTCGAGAGGGAAGGATATGGCATCTCAAAATCAATTTTATCGTAAGGATTCACTTTCTTTTCAACGTCTAAATGAAAGCTATTGGTGTAATAGCCTTTATCGGTTACCCCATCAATGACACCAAATTCTTTAGTGTCAATACGACAAAAACGACTGCATAGGTTTTCGCTAGGGGTGCCATAAAGGCTAAAGGCATAACCCGTTTCTGCTTTCCATTGGTCAACTGCAGCACGAAGTTTTCCAATAATATTTAAGGCATGCTCACGTAGCTCTACGCTATCATAAACGTGTTGCTGTTGACCAAATAGCGCATTCACAGTTTCATGCACCCCGATATAGCCTAATGAAATCGAAGCTCGACCATGTTTAAATATTTGCGCGACAGAATCATCCGCTTTTAAACGGACACCACATGCCCCTTCCATATATAAGATAGGCGCAACACGTGCTTTCACATTCTCTAATCGATGGATACGTGTTTCTAACGCTCGACGTGCAAGCTTCAATTTTTTATCTAATAAGCGGTAAAAAGTATCAAGATCACCTTTCGCCTTGAGCGCAATACGCGGTAGGTTTAAGCTCACTACACCTAAATTATTACGACCTTCATGGACTAATTCGCCATTTTCCTCATATGGGTTTAAAAAACTACGGCAGCCCATTGGGGTTTTAAATGAGCCTGTGACTTCGACGACTTTGTCATAGTTAAGAATATCAGGGTACATACGTTTAGAGGCACACTCTAACGCTAACTGTTTAATGTCATAGTTAGGATCATCCGCTTTATGGTTTAGGCCATCTTTGATGGCAAAGACCAGCTTAGGAAAGACTGCCGTTTTACGATTTTTTCCAAGCCCTGCAATACGATTTTTTAAGATAGACTGCTGAATTAACCGAGCTTCCCAACTGGTTCCTAAACCAAAGCCAAAGGTGACAAATGGCGTTTGCCCATTCGCTGTATGTAGGGTATTGACTTCATACTCTAATGATTGGAATGCGTCGTAACATTCTTTTTCAGTACGAGCCATTGCGAAAGCCTGAGGCTCTGCAATCTCCCATTCTTGGGCGATGGCCAAATGTTTGTTATAGCTAGAAGTCACATAAGGAGAAAGAACTTCATCAATACGGTTAATGGTTGTGCCACCATAAATATGGCTAGCCACTTGCGCGATAATTTGGGCCGTTACTGCCGTTGCGGTAGAAATTGACTTCGGTGTATCAATTTCAGCATTACCCATTTTAAATCCATGGGTTAACATGCCATTTAAATCAATCAACATGCAGTTAAACATGGGAAAAAATGGTGCGTAATCCAGATCGTGATAATGGATATCCCCTTCTTCATGCGCTTGTACAATGTCACGTGGCAAAATACGTGTTTTGGCATAATGTTTTGCCACTATACCCGCTAGCAAATCACGTTGAGTTGGAATCACTTTACCGTCTTTATTGGCATTCTCATTGAGAAGATCGGCATTGCTTTCTTGAATTAATCCTTCAATTTCTTTAGTTAACGTACTCTGCTTCTCTCGAGCGATGTCACGATCATGGCGATATTCAATGTATGAACGAGCCAATGCTTTATACGGACCTTGCATGAGTTCGTTCTCTACCAGAGTTTGGATCTCAGCAATATGAACTTGTTCATACTCTTTGAGTTTAAGCTCGACTGCCAACGCAACATTCAATGCATAAATTGCGATTTCATTAGTGACCTGATCAGCTGCACTTTCCACAGCAGATTGAATACGATCTCGACTAAATGGGGCTTTTGATCCATCTCGTTTGATTACTATTGGTTTCACCATTTCTCCTTACCCAGCATATTCACAGAATTATCCACAAATACACCATATGGTTATTATATTGCACGTTGAGCACTATATGTTGTGCTGTATTTAACGAAAAGCCAGTGGGTTGCGTATTGATATAGATCAATAAAAAACGGACAATGAGTAAGAAGGAATCAATCTTATAGAATAAGATCTCAATCTACTATGAAAGTAAAAAATGAGGTTTTCATAAAAATTTATGTTGCTTTTTTTGTACTCCAATCAAGTAAAGGGCTGAGAGCAATGCAAGAAAAAAATAACCAAAATAATACCGTAATGGCACGAATTTTTATCCCCTAGCGAGTGATTATGGTTCCGAAAAGTTATTCACAATGACAAACAAAAAAAAGCCCCAATTAGGGCATGTTGATCTTTAGCGGTTAAATTGTATGCGAAACAAAAACGTATTCACCGCGGTGAAAGGTCAACAAGCCCTGAGGCAATAGATGAGGTGGGTGATAAAATACGATTTAATGATTTTGCATTTTCAGCCAAAAGTTCATCACACTTAATCCAACGATCATCGAAATAAAAAAGATCCAAACATCCGGATTACCCAACGCTAAACTCGATACAGCGGGCCCCGGACAAATGCCTGCGATTCCCCAGCCAATGCCAAACAGTGCCGCACCTAGAAGTAACTTGGCATCAATCGTCCGGTTTGTAGTTAAACAGAACTCTGAGGCATTCCATGGTTTTTGCTGGGGCTTGATCAGTAAAAAATAAGCTGGCAGAAACACCAACAGAGCACCGCCCATGACAAAGATCAAGCTTGGATCCCAAGTCCCTGCAATGTCTAAAAACCCAATCACTTTTGTTGGGTTAGCCATTCCTGATATGGCCATTCCCACGCCAAATAACACCCCAGAAACGAGAGAAGTCAGCTGAAAGAATATTTTTCTCATAAGGTTATCCTTACTTTTATTGCATTAAAGTAGGTGAAGACGAAGATAGACGGTAATACCGGCAACCAACATAAATATCCCCGTTGCAACGATAGAACGAATGGATAAACGCCCGATACCACAAATGCCATGGCCACTGGTACAACCGTTACCTAAACGTGTTCCTAATCCGACCAGTAATCCCGCACCAATTAACAGGCTAGTTTGAGTGCCATAAGTCATGGGAACATCGCTGGTGAATAGATTAACCCCGGCGACCCCACCAGCAATCATGCCTACCACAAATAATAATCGCCACATGAAATCTTGTGCTTTAGGAGAGAGAATGCCATTTAAAATGCCGCTAATTCCGGCTACTTTTCCATTAAGTAGTAGCATCAAGGTCGCTGAAATCCCCAATAATATGCCGCCAAGCAGCGACGCCCAAGGAATGGAAAATGTCATAATTGCCCCTTTGTTGGTTCACGCTAAACTAAGAACAAAATACCGCTTGTAAATGGTGGATAAATTGACTTAATCGACTATCGGTTAATGAATAAAAAACCTGCTGAGAAGATTTGCGAGCTTGAATCAATCCGTGTTTTCTTAATACTGCTAAATGTTGAGAAAATGCTGACTGACTCAATGATGAACTCTTCATCAATTGCGTCACACCAACTTCTCCTTGCGTTAATTGACAAACTACCATGAGTCGCTCTGGGTGAGCCATGATGCTTAACAATTCGGCGACCTCAACCGCTCGGGTGTGCATCTGATTGACATTTATTCCATCCATACCTTATCCCTCGCGTTGTCATTGAGTGTTAATCATACGTAAAGACAACTAAATTAGTCAAACCTTATTTAGAAATATCAAATTTAGATAAATTAAAATTAGACATGGCTAAAATAAGGTTTTATAGTAGAACCAATTTTGCAACGGAGGCTAAAACTATGACAATCGAAAATGGCATCAGAGTCATCGCAGGAAGTATGATTCTTCTCTCAGTACTATTAACCGTGTTTATCCATGCTAATTTTATATGGCTGACAGTGTTTATTGGTGCCAACTTGCTACAAAGCGCATTTACCGGTACCTGCCCTGGTGTATTTGTCCTAAAAAAAATAGGCATACTAGCTAAGTAAATTCGAGTCTATTGCCGTTGCCCAACCTATTGCTGAGTGGGTATAAAAAAGATTCATCCTTTGCCCTACCACTTAACCAGTGTAGGGCATGTATTTTTTGGAGTCGTTATGACAAAAATCGTTATTGTGGGCGGAGTTGCCGGTGGCGCTTCTGCCGCTGCCCGGGCTCGTCGTTTAAGTGAAGAGGCTCAAATTATTATGTTTGAGCGAGGCCCTTTTGTTTCATTTGCTAATTGTGGATTGCCTTATCATATCGGCGGTGACATTAAAGAACGTAGCAACTTACTCCTGCAAACCCCTGAAAGCTTTTTAGCCCGTTTTAATGTTGATGTACGGGTGATGAATGAAGTGTTGCGCATCAATCGTGATACCAAAACCGTCACAATCCGCAATCTCATTGATCACACGGAATATGAAGAAAGTTATGATTTTCTTCTACTGAGCCCCGGTGCTGGCCCTGTTATCCCCCCGATTTCAGGCTTAGACAATCCACTCACCTATTCACTGCGTAATATTCCGGATATGGATAACATCATGAAGGCGATTCAGATGAATCAACCTAGCCATGCAACGGTGGTAGGCGGTGGATTTATCGGATTAGAAATGATGGAAGCCTTTCATCAATTAGGCATCAAAACCACTTTGATCGAAATGGCCGATCAAGTGATGACCCCGGTCGATCGAGAAATGGCAGGTTTTGCTCATGCCGAAATCCGAGATAAAGGCATCGACCTACGTTTAGGGGTTGCACTTCAGTCGGTTGAGTTTGTGCCAACGACCTCAATTGCTAATGCTGATGCTGGTGAAACCGTCAGACAGCAGCACTTATGTGGTCAATTAATGCTAACACTTAATAACGGTGATACCTTATCGACTGAATTGCTGATCATGGCGATAGGCGTGCGTCCTGAAACTCAACTGGCGAAAGACGCTGGTTTACAAATTGGTGAGCTTGGTGGCATCTGGACCAATGAGTCAATGCAGACCAGTGATCCGTCTATCTATGCCGTGGGAGACGCCATCGAAGAGAAAGATTTTGTCACAGGAAAACCAACACTAGTGCCACTGGCAGGCCCAGCGAACCGTCAAGGTCGAATGGCTGCCGACAACATGCTTGGCCGCAATGAAACTTACCAAGGTACACAGGGTACCGCAATTTGTAAGATTTTCGACTTGGCGGTAGCTTCAACCGGTAAAAATGAGAAGCAACTTAAACGTGAAGGCATTGAATACGAAAAAGTTTATGTGCATACCGCAAGTCATGCCAGTTACTACCCAGGGGCAGAAATTGTCTCATTTAAAATGTTGTTTGATCCGAATAACGGTAAAATTTTCGGCGCACAAGCAGTCGGTAAAGACGGTATTGATAAACGGATTGACGTGATGGCGGTTGCGCAACGTGCCGGTATGACCGTTGAACAACTGCAGCACTTAGAGTTGACTTATGCACCACCGTACGGCAGCGCAAAAGATGTCATTAACCAAGCCGCATTTGTTGCCACCAACCTGATGAAAGGTGACGCTAAAGCGATTCATTTTGAGCAACTTGACACCCTAACCGACGATCAGATTCTGTTAGATGTCCGCAACCCGGATGAACGGCAAAATGGTTGTTATCTCAAAGGCGACATCAATATTCCGGTCGATCAATTACGTCAGCGGCTGCATGAGTTACCGAAAGACAAAGAGATCATTATCTACTGCCAAGTTGGGTTACGCGGTAACGTCGCCTATCGCCAGTTGGTGAACCACGGCTTTAAAGCACGTAACTTGATCGGTGGGTATCGCACTTACTATTTTGCTCATGCCTAGCACACATTTAGTTCTCAGCCAGTGGATTACCACTGGCTTTTGCTGATTGAAAACAGACCCTAGTACAATTACCCTTTGAGATCTGCCTGCCCTTGGGCATTGGTCACCGAAAGCGTTTTCCCTTGGAGTGCTTTAGGTAAAGCAAGCGTGAACGATTCCCACATTGGCATCCGACGACACATATCTTGTTTAACGCGCATCACCGATACGGTTGCTGCTTGTTGCTGGATTGAGTCTATCTGTAACGCAAAATGATCCGCCTGGCTGCATCCATTCCCCAGCGCTTCAAAAACGATATAGTGTGAGTTTATTTGATAGCTCAATAGAGGGACTTTATCCCCTGCTACAGTGGTATTGGTTACAGCAGTCTCTGCGCCACTACAAGCACTCAACATAAAGGCCAATACGATGCTGAATACGACTCTTATCACCATTTCACTCCTTGACGAAAACGGAACCAACCGAGTAAGCCTAACCCCAATAAAGACCAACTGATACTGCCACCTGAGCTAGAAGTAGTAACCTCTTTATTTTCTTGGTCACGCTCAAACATCAAGGCAAACGATAATTTTTCATTATTTTCTCGGTTAGTCGTAACGGTTAGCTGTTGAACTTCACGGGCATCAGTCGATCGAGGAAACAGTTTTTTTGAGGTTGAGGTGAGATGAATGCTACAGCTAGTAGAAGGCTCTAAAGTCTCACCAAGACAAGTATTGGTTGTTATGGTGAGCTTGGAATCAGGCTCAAGTTCTATGTCAAGAATAGATAATGCCGTATCAGAGGTATTCTCTATGACAAGCTCTTCTTCTACGCTTGGTTGAGTGACTTTACGATAAGTATATTGGGAATAACTGATACCCAATTCTTTTATCTTGGCGATCCAATCTTGAAAATAAGCAACATTAGCATAAACCCCATAGGCGTTTGGCTGAGCGCAGCCATTCCCCCAACTAACGATACCAACTTGCTGCACGTTATCACCTTCTTTAACCACTAAAGGCCCGCCACTATCGCCTTGGCAAGAATCGTATCCCCCCTCTGGAAAGCCAGCACAAATGGCATCGTTACCAATCTTGGCATAGGCACCATTAAGATTTTGACAGGTTGTTCTCGGCACATAAGGCACATCGACTTGTCTCAGCACTGATGGATAGTGGGGGGGGTGATTACGATCGGCCACAGTATTTCCCCAGCCCATGACTGTTAGAAGTTGCCCTTCCGACAGATCTCCTTCAGTTGTTTTCAGCGCTACGGCGTCAGCATTAGGTTTCGACCTTAACTCAATCAAAGCAATATCATTGCTGTAATCACTAGCAGCTGCATACTTTTCATTCACATAAACTGCTTTAATCTCAGCACGTTCGCCTTCATTTTCATCTTCGCTAGCCGTTTTAAGCAAATTATGCACGCCAATATGCACATGAAAATCGTTAACGTTGATTCTCTCGACACAGTGGGCTGCGGTCAATACCCACCCACCACCCAGGTAACTCGCCCCACAAAACTGTCCTTTATAAGTATTAATTGCATTATTTTTGACTAATGCAGTCATAAAAGGCCAAGCGTTTACGTCTGACTCTTCTCCTTCGATGATTCTAGGCATCCATTGATCCAACGACCATTGCTGATTGTGAGTATTTGCACTGATCTGTGATGCAAATACACTAGCCAATACACCAACCCATATACTTTTATACATTTTGTTTACCAAACCAATTTTATCTTAAACTATTAATAGCTTGATTTAGTCAATCAATCAATGTCGAGCGCAACAACATCGCTTAAAAATAGGTTTTGCCTATCAAAAGAATAGATATAAGCAATTTTCCTTTATCAACTCAAAGTGGGAATATACTTACCGAACGCAAGACATTGCGAAATCAAAAACTTACAAGAAAGGAAAGTAAAGAATGATTAACACTCATATCAAACCATTTAGCGCAACAGCATATAAAAACGGTGAATTCGTAGAGATCACAGAACAAGATGTTCTTGGCAAATGGGCCGTGTTCTTCTTCTACCCAGCAGACTTTACGTTTGTCTGCCCAACTGAGCTTGGTGACCTTGCAGACCATTACGAAGAACTACAAAAACGTGGCGTAGAAGTGCTCTCTGTCTCAACAGACACCCACTTCACTCACAAAGCATGGCACGACAGCTCTGACACGATTGGCAAAATCAACTACTACATGGTCGGTGATCAAACGGGCAACATCACTAACAACTTTGGCGTGATGCGTGAAGGTCAAGGCCTAGCAGACCGTGCGACCTTCCTTATTGACCCACAAGGGGTGATTCAAGCGATGGAAATTACCGCTGAAGGGATTGGTCGTGATGCAGAAGATCTGATGCGTAAAATTAAAGCGGCGCAATACGTTGCGGCACACCCAGGTGAAGTATGCCCAGCAAAATGGAAAGAAGGTGAAGCCACGCTTGCTCCTTCGCTAGACCTAGTCGGTAAAATCTAACCTTTACCGCTAATTAAGAGCAAGCCGGGTGTTTTACTTTGACGACCTAAATGCCCGGTTTGCTCTCCCTTTTCGTTCAATCTCTAACATAGATAAAAACTTAACAGCGACTAAAGGGCATTTCGCATTTATCCAGAGTAGCCATTCTCTTTATCACATTATTCGACAGGATTAGATAACCATGCTAGACCAAGCGATCAAGCAACAATTACAACAATATCTCAGTAATCTGAAAGAAGAAGTCCGTTTAGTGGTTAGTCTCGATGAAAGCAAAGCTTCACAAGACATTCTTTCACTCGCGAATGAAATTGCAGACCTCAGTGCTTTAGTATCCGTAATCCAAGATGATCAAGCCAGTGCACGTAAACCCGTGATGACGGTGACTAACCCAACCAAACAGACTCAACTACGCTTTGCTGGCGTACCTATGGGCCATGAATTTACCTCTTTAGTTTTGGCTCTGCTCCACTCCGGTGGGCATCCCATGAAACTTGAACCTGCGGTTATTGAACAAATTGCACAATTGGATAAAAAGCTGGATGTGGAAATCTTTATTTCTCTATCTTGCCAAAACTGTCCGGATGTGGTGCAAGCCTTCAACATGATGGCAGCGATCAATCCTAATATTCGTGCCACTATGATTGACGGTGCTCTATTTCAAGATGAAGTCAAACAGCGCGACATCATGGCAGTACCGAGTGTCTTTATTAATGGCGAATTATTTGGTCAAGGCAGAATGAGCCTTACTGAAATTCTCCATAAACTCGATGATGGGGCCGCTCAAAAAGCCGCAGCAAGCTTAAATGACAAAGCCCCCTACGATGTACTGGTTGTCGGTGGTGGCCCTGCGGGAGCGGCAGCAGCAATTTACGCGGCGCGTAAAGGCATTCGTACCGGAATTGTCGCCCAACGCCTTGGCGGTCAAGTGATGGACACCATGTCGATTGAAAATTTTATTTCCGTTAAACATACCGAAGGCCCCAAATTGGCGGCAGATTTAGGCGAACACCTCAAAGAGTATGGCGTGGATATTATTACTGAGCAGCAAGCCAATAAACTGATGGGCGCTGATTTTACCAACGATGGTAATATTCACCTCAGCCTTGAAAGCGGCGCTCAGTTAAAAAGTAAAAGTGTGATTTTAAGTCCGGGAGCTCGCTGGCGTGAAATGAACGTACCGGGTGAACAAGAATACCGCAATAAAGGGGTTGCCTACTGCCCTCACTGTGATGGCCCTTTATTTAAAGGGAAAAAGACAGCCGTGATCGGTGGCGGAAACTCAGGGATTGAAGCGGCGATTGATCTGGCAGGAATTGTCGAACATGTCACCGTACTAGAGTTTGCTGATACGCTACGGGCAGATCAAGTATTGATCAATAAAGCCAACTCAACACCGAATATCGAAATCATCACGATGGCACAAACCACAGAAGTGATTGGCGATGGAAAACGAGTTACTGGGCTGAAGTATAAAGACCGTAACACCGATGAAATCAAGCAGCTCGAACTCTCAGGCATTTTTGTTCAAATTGGACTGGTTCCTAATACTGAGTGGTTAAAAGATTCAGACGTTGAGCTTTCTGATCGTGGTGAAATCGAAATTAGTAGCCGTGGTGAAACCAGTATGCCGGGTGTCTTTGCTGCTGGTGATGCGACAACGGTTCCTTATAAACAAATCATTATAGCGATGGGCGAAGGGGCCAAAGCTAGCCTTGGCGCGTTTGACTACCTTATCCGTCAACAGAACTAACCTTATCTAAAGACGATGACTCTTGCGATGCGGCGGACTCCTTTTCTAGGCCGCTATCGTAGGAGTCTTTTTTTCATGAATTCAATCGCGCTCTGGCTTTTGGTCTGATTTTTAGTAGAAAAGCTCAGCATCAACCTTTATCCACTGCTAGCCATGCTGATGATACGCACAAAATCGCCGCGCTTAGCGCTTTATTGATACGTTTAGGTTGACATTTCAGCGTAACTTTTTAGCATGAGGTTTTTCCTTGATGAGAAATTTTTCATGTCAGAAACGACTCAAACTGAAGCACCGACCATTACTTTAGATACTATTTCACCTGAACTACGCCAAGTGATCGAGTTTGATCAAGTGCCAGAGCAGATGTACAGCATGGTGACTTCCATCCATGAGGTCTCAGAGGAAGTCGTTCGAGAGGCTTGGAATAGCCTGCCTGCTAGTGCACAAAATATCCTGGATAATTTTGAACAGTTCCATGCACTTATTTCTGTTAGTCAGGCTTTTGCTGGTATTGAGGTAATGGAAGAATTTCCAACGCTAAACTTACCTCAAGAGATGACGGAGCAAGATAAAGAAGAATATCGTGCTCAATTGCTTGATCAAGTGTTGCATAGCTGTGTTAAAGATATGGTTAAGCAAGTTAAAAAAGCTCGTCGCGATCCGATTTTAAAACGCGACTTTAAAGACGTTTTTCAAAAATAAATAACGGCTAAACAAATCCTAATATAGAAGCTCGCGATAAGCGGGCTTTTTTATTGCGCCTGCTTTTTTCCTACGACAACCTGTCTATCCTTTTTGGCACTGATTTATCCTTTATCGTCACTTCAGCCAATCATGATGGTTTTCGATCCCACTTCATGTTTGCCATAAGATAGAAACTACAGCAAAACATGATCAAGATCAAAAATAAACGAGTGAAAACTGCCATTTTTTACTGTTTAATGCTTTCATACGAACATAAACAAACAAAAAAGAATCAAAAAGGCCATCGATATGGAAAAAAAACAGAGCTTAACGCAATTTAACGAACATGAAGTGTTAGATATCATTGTGGTTGGTGGTGGTATTAATGGCGCTGGCATTGCCGCAGATGCGGCAGGGAGAGGATTAAAAATTGGGCTATATGAAGCACAAGATTTTGCCAGTGCCACCTCATCAGCTAGTTCTAAATTAATCCATGGCGGCTTGCGCTACCTTGAGCATTACGAGTTTCGTCTCGTCAGTGAAGCACTTGCTGAACGCGAAGTGCTGCTTAAAAAAGCCCCTCACCTCGTGACGCCTATGCGCTTTCGTCTTCCTCACCGCCCTTTTCTTCGTCCTGCATGGATGATTCGTATTGGGCTATTTTTATACGATCACTTGGGTAAACGAACCTCTTTGCCTGCCAGTCAAAAAGTGCCACTCAAAGCAGGAACCGTTACTAAACCAGAAATGAAGGTCGGTTTTGAATATTCAGACTGCTGGGTGGATGATGCACGACTAGTCATTCTCAATGCGATGCAAGCCAAAGAGCTTGGCTCTGAAGTCATGAATTACTGCCGGGTTGAGAAAGCCGTGCGAGAGGGATCGCTCTGGAATGTGACTTTATTTGATGAACGCACGCAAAGTCACTTTGTGCGTAAAAGTCGCGCATTGGTGAATGCAACAGGCCCATGGGTAAAACAATTTTTAGACAGTAATATTCAAATTCGCTCACCTTATGGCATCCGATTAATCAAAGGTTCACACATCATCGTTCCTAAAATTCACGATGAACCGCAAGCGTATATTCTGCAAAATGAAGACAAACGTATTGTTTTTGTTATTCCTTATCTGGATCAATATTCAATGATAGGCACTACTGACGTTGAATATAAAGGCAACCCTAGAGAGGTCGAGATTTCAAGCGAAGAACGTCAATATTTAATCAATGTCGTTAATCAACATTTTATGCGTGAAATCAGTATTGATGACATTATTTCCGAATTTAGTGGGGTTCGACCACTGTGTGATGACGAATCAGACTCACCACAGGCTATCACTCGCGACTATACTCTCTCGCTTGATCAACAAGGAGAAGAAGCCCCCTTACTTTCCATTTTCGGAGGCAAACTCACCACCTATCGTAAGTTGGCAGAAGCAGCCATGAAACAGCTCTCTGCATTCCTACCACAAATGAAGTCAAGCTGGACAGATCAATCCGCCTTACCGGGTGGCGAAAATTACCAACTCAAGGCTTTGTTGACTCAATTCAAGCAACAAGTTCCATTTGTCAGTGATCAAACTTTAACACGCTGGCTGAAACAATATGGTTCACGTACTCAAGCGCTACTGCATGATGTCAAAACGATCGATGACTTAGGCATAGCCTTTAGTGAGACGCTTTTTCAACGAGAAATTGATTATTTGATTGAGAACGAATATGCCTATCGAGCGGAAGATATTTTTTGGCGACGGAGCAAATTAGGCATTGACCATGATGCAGACTGTATCGCACAAGTCGCTCACTATTTGGAACCCGTTGCTGAAGCGTCACATCAAACGCTCGCCGTTAGTTGATCGGCTGGTGTGTTTGTTGGTTCAAAAGCGCTCGGGAATCCATCAGATCATAAAATATGGATTCCCAATCGAGAGCGGTTCGATTTAACCTGCCACCCCTGTTAATGTTTATTACGCAACTGTTCTAACTGCTGTTTAAATAATGCAGGCATGGTATACAGCAACAATAATCGAATCGCGTGATTAACCATCACAAACGCAGGCTCTAATCCTAGTAAAAGGGCCACCGCGGTCATCGCTTCAACACTTCCGGGCACCCAAGAGAGCAGCAAAACTAACCAGCTCATTCCCAACCAGTGTGCGGCTAAAAAAGAAACACCAACCGCAACCGTTAATCCGATAAGCGTCACCATCATGCCGGCTTTTGAGTAACAAAAGGCTTCTCGTAACGTCGTTTCCGCTAAGCGTATGCCAATCAATACTCCCAGTAGCGCGGTGGCAAATAACACCAGAGAAACGGGAACCAATAATGCATCGTCAGGCATCACGCTATTCACGCTTGCTGTAATTAATAGCGAGGCAATCATATAAGGAGCTGGAATACCAAATTTAATCGAGAGTTTCCCACATAACATACTGATAGCGACCAATATCAATAATATCGTCCAGTGCTGAATCGTCATAGTGATACTATTAATTGCCGTTTCCGTCGCACTAGTGGAGATAACCCCTGCCATCAAGATCAAAATGATCAAACGAACCGAATGCGCATATACTACTTTGGATGACGGTTTACTGCCCGATTCACTGATCACCAATATGGCTGCCATTGCACCAGGCACCGCCCCCAATAGCGACTCAAAGGGATGCCACCCTTCACGTTTATAGAGCCAATAAAAACCGCCACTGGTTTGTAACATCAGGCAAATAATTAAACCAATCACCATCGGGAAACTTAAGGTTTGGGCCAGTTCCCCTATCGAAATAGTGGCTCCAACGCTGATCCCTAATACCACTTGAATAAACATCAACAAAGTTTTAGGCAACGTTAAGCTAATATTGGCTTTTTTTCGCAGAAGAACAACCAAAATTGCGGCGATAAACAGTTCGGCTAATGGCAGTGAGAAACACACGCCAATCGACATCGAAAGCAAAGCTATCATGGTAATTTTTAATAGATTAGACAAAGAATTTCTCTTGAACACAAAGAAGCCTCACTCGGCTTTAAAAGCCATACAGACAGCAATACACGTTAACAGCAAAGCTTATGCCACACTCGGATGAAAACGACTCCAGCTCACCAAAAGTAGACCCGCAAAAGCAATCCACACCAAAGTAGCAAAACTGAGAGTCCACAGGAGATTAAATTGATAACTGAAGTAATAAACGGCCAATAAATAAGCGGCATAAGGAATCAATGAATACAACCCAAAGAGCACGGTTATTCTTAGCTCTTCCATGGTACGTTCAGTACCAACAATGTAGTGAGCGATGAGGGCAAAAGTAGGAAAAAGAGGAACCAAGCCAGAAATAAAAAAACTTTTACTTTTCGAAAGCAGAGCTATCAGCAAAACAGCCAATGCACCGAGCAAACATTTGAAAAAAAGAGCCAGCATAACCATCCTTATCTTTTGCGACACTCACCGCATTTGACTATAACGCTATGTAACCAAATGTAAAGTAAGAGTTATCACTCTATGATAAACACCGATTTAACGTGAAAATAGGCCGCCATGGATCGCCGGTATTTCGTTACTCCGGATTCAACGGTTTGAGTTCAATCACATTACCTTCAGGGTCTTCAATGTAAATAGAGCGGCCAAATCCTTGTGCACCATAACGTTTGGCAAAGCCTGAATGTGGGATCTGGTGGTGATCGAGATAGTGAATAAGCGCAGCTTCAGCAAGCGGTGAAATCTGTAAACAAAGATGATCGACATTACGCCCATCTTGCTGTGGTGGTTTTCCTCCCTCCTGACCGAGCTCACTATTGACGGTCACTAAGTCAATCAAAGCACTACCGGCTCGAAGTTGTGTCAATCCAAGTTCTTCAGGTAAGACGCGTTCAATCTGACAGCCTAATACTGTGCAATAAAAATCCAGCATCTTTTCCAATTTTGTTGTTCGTAAAACTACGTGATCCAATCCATGTATTGTTAGCATGGTACTTCTCCTTATTATCATGGTACTTGCAATGCAGCATGACCAGAGTTTGGCATGACTAGAGTTTGTTGACCTTTCGAACAACACAACCTACCTCAACGCTAAATTTGCAAAGCTCTGCTGAGTTTTATTTTATCAAGTCAGCTTAGCATCAAACAATCACGGCTTTCTGTTCGCCTTATTCGATTTAATTGTGGCTAACTCTACAACTCCCTTCTTCAGTGGCATACAATAGCGATTAATTTGATATTATCCTAATCGGAGCCAAGATAAGTGAGCGCAAAATATACCCATCTAGCCTGGCAACTCAATTGTGCAAATCCAGCAGAAAAACTGGCTTTACTGATGCTCGCAGATAGTACCGATGATATGGGATACGTAACGGTGAACTTAGAGCATATGGGCCCGTTGTGCTGTATGTCTACTTTTGGATTAGCCGAATGCTTACGGGCATTATGTGAGCAAAAAAAACTAGAGAAAATCGATGTTGAATATCGCCAAGGTATGGAACTGCATATTTTTAAAATGCGGATTGATCAAAAAGATACCGAGGTAGCCCTGACTACTCCTGCACCTGCACCTACACCTCAGGAAAGCTTTCCTAATGTACCGAAGCAAGCGTTACATTACCGTAATAACGCCTCTAATCTGATGCAAGGTAATGCGATTGCGACACATGATTTAGATGAAAATGAAATTCCAATGTGGGCTGAACGAGCTTTCAAATTTTCTGGGATTAGCAATGATCATATTCTGGTTTGGAAAAAGTTCGTTTTATGGCATAAATCAAAAGCGAGTGAGTTATTAACCATCTCTCGCCTAGAAAACAAACTTCAGTATTGGCTGACGAACGAGAAACTCAATGAAAGACAGCAAGCGAAAACCTCTGAACATTCAGGAAATCGAGAGCAAACTGCGGGAAATGGGTATAAACCGAAGCTTAGCCCATCTGAGCGCTTCCGACAGCAGCTTATCCAAAGAGGAAAAAAACCCACCTTCTGAACCAACCACCCCACAAGTGGTTGGAGATGAAGAACCATCTGACTGGTGTCTGCATGTCTTTGGTTCTTTTCTAAGCGTTTATGAAACGCAGTGGGAATACCAGTACGGCAGCCAGCCTACCGGCAAGTTTATCGATTTTGCCGAATCAATCGATGCCAATAGCCTGAACCGAGTGCTAAAGCATTGCCATGAACGGATTCAATTGGGTAATAGCTGGCCGCCACAAATGGGCGAGCTATGGGTGCTACGCGATGCTTTAACCGCAGAAGAGCTGTTAGACAGCCGCATTCGTGTCCTTTCGCGTGAGCCTGAAAATCAAATTGAAAAGTGGTTAGTGCAAAATAAATTGTATGATTTAAAACGGGTGGCGGAAAATAAACTGGATCAACTGTTTAAAAAATATTATTTAGAGGCGAAACGGTTGGAAGAAAAGGGCAAGCTCATTACTGAGTTGCCTGATAACTTGCTGCCCGCCCACTCGATAAAAAATGTCAATGATATCAAACGAGAAGAGTACGAACTACAGCACGGAAAACAACTTAACCCACGCATACAAGCCATTTTAAATAGCAAAAAAACACCCCTTTAGGCGCAGCGCTGCGCCTACCATTTTTTAATGAAACGGCCGAACACATTCGGGTGATAATGCCAACAGTGGTCAAACATACTCATGACTTCTGGGTTGCCATAACGTGACAATGTCACCGCATGAAAGCGATTCTTGCTCGCTTTTAAGGCTTGGACTTGCTGTAAAATCGTTTCATTCTGTTTTGGTGCAATAAAGTCGGAAAGAATGATCAGGTCAGCGTTGTTATAACGTGCTTCATTCATTTGCTCAATCGATTTTGCTATAGCCAAATCTAAATCGGTTCCACCATGGAAGGTATAGCTGAGAAAATCACTCGCTTCTCTGAGCCCATCTTGACGAGTCAGCTCATAGACGATCGATTGCGTTGAAAATAACACCACATAGCAATCACGCTCTTCAGCGAGCGCAATTTGTATCAAGGCATAAGCCAGCGCTTTGGCACATTGTTCAGGAAAACCTTTCATCGAACCTGAAGCGTCAACACAAATAATAAATGGCCCTTTTTCTATCTCCGTAGGTGCATGCGCAGCAGATTGAGCATGAACTTTACGTAATGTTCGTTGCTTCCCTTGCATGCGATAATTCATTAATCGCTTATCAATCAAATGTTTATAGAAAACAACCTCCAGCTCTGGATAAGCCAAAAATAAAGTTTCATTTGGAAGAAGTCGATTTAAATCATCGCTAGGATGAATTCCGACAATATCATCCGTCGCTTGATCAGACTTTTCTTCGCTCATCGTCGCTTCCTCTTCTTGAGTAGAATTAAAGTCAGGATCATCAATTTGACTGGCCATTCTGCCAAGTTGCTGGGCAATGTTTTGTAATTCTTGATGTTTTTTAAGGAATTCCGCATGACGTTTAATGATCGATAAATCCATGCGACTCAATTTGGCTGAAGCCATATCCCATAAGCGACCAACATTACCTTCACCGCCCTGATCGGTTATCTGTTGCATGTTACGTAACGTTTCAATCCGCTGATAGAGTTCAAGGTACTCCTTTTCTTTACTGCTTTCGATCTCAATCAACTGCGCTTGTTTTATGTCGTGGCATAACGCTTTATACCAACAATCACAAAAGAAATGCGCAAACATTGGGTTATTAAACGTTTTTTTATCATCAACTAACTGACGTGCTTTGGTATAAAAAGAGGAGTGCCACTCCAATTGTTGCAATAAATCCGGTAGCTGTTTCATAAAAGCGCGCTCGCTTAGCTGAACCGTTTGCTGATAAAGCGCGATTTCGGTTTGAAAATGCTCTTGCTCTCCCACTCGAGTAATACGATGTTTTACACGGTTATGCCATCTGGCCAAATGGTTTTTGACTGAGGAACGAAGCACCTCATTTTCGACCATGATAAGTTGTGAACGAGCGAGTAGATCGTTCACCGCTGTTTCGATGATACCCGATTCAGCAATGGCTAAAACGATGTTGACACTATCTGGCCCAAGCATTATTTATCCTAATCATGCAAAATACTCTGGTAAGGATTTGATACGTTGAACACGCTTGGTACACTCTTGCTGTGCGGATTCTAACTGTTGCTGTATATGGTGTAAGCTTGCTTCCATCGCGGTGGGCAATTCAGGATCGATAAAACTATGGGGAAGTGAGCCATGAAAATCAGAACGAACTTTCAATAAATGGTGCTCTGCCTGTTTCAATTGACTCAAGGATTGTTCCGTTTTTTCTAACCAGTCTTGATACATTCCTTGTTCTAAGCCCTTTTGACTGGCAAGGGCTAATCGTATCGAACGGTTGGCAATATCCTTCACCACCAAGTGATTATTTGCATCGCGTTCAAAGCATAAACGACATAAATTAGGGTTGTGATTGACGTAGCCATAAATATCGCCTTGTCCTTCTTTGATCAAGCGCTCCATATCTGCCTGTGTGACATATACCCAACGGCTATCTCCTTTTTCCCCTTCAGCAACAGACATATTACTTTGCAATAAGACCAATTTAATCAAATTTTTTGCCTGTCCAATTTGGTACGTTTTCGCTTGGCTAAAATCATACTGATAAATCTGTTTTTTTCTTAATCCATTTGAAGTTTCCAGCGATAACGTAATCGATAAATCAGCTTCGATTTCTTCTTGAACCGTGGCAATTGTAATTCGACAAGTATCACATTGCAGCTCTACTTGAGATTGATCAAAAGCTTCTCGCAGCGCAAATTCACGAATGATACGATACACCAACTCTCTTGATTCGGGACTATTCCATAGGCAATCTTGCAGTAATAACAAGTCCAGCGGGCTAATGTGGTCACGACCATTAAAAAATGCACTGGCTTTAAGTAGCTTTACTGCTTTTTTCCAGCGCCGATCTGACACATACACGTCTTCAATTGGCAAGCCGCTCTCTGCCGCTGCTTGTTCTAACATACTTTTCAATTGGTACAGTTTTTCAAAGACATCATTGGTTAACGTTAATTTATTTAATTGAGACTGCCATTGATGATATTCGGCATCGGTTATTGCTAAGCCTGCAGGTATTTGGGCTTCTTGTTCCGTTCCTACTGTCAGCATCGATTTAAAGTTTTGTTTATTCTGGATTCGATTGACAAAAATACGCACTAAAATCCGGTCATACAATGCGTCTAACCCACTCTCTTCATCTGGGAGTTCATTCGATGCAGAAATCAACACCCGCATAGGGACTCGTTCAATATCACTCCCATTTTTAAACGTTTTTTCATTAACCACTGTAAGGAGCGTATTTAAAATCGCAGGGCCTGCTTTCCAAATTTCATCGAGAAAAACCACTTGAGCAGTTGGTAGATACCCCTCTGTCAAACGCACATAGCGTCCGTTATCTTTCAGTTCTTGAATACTCAAAGGGCCAAACACTTCTTCTGGCGTTGAGAAACGAGTCATCAGGTATTCAAAATAGCTACTATTATCAAACGCTTGAATCAATCTTTTGGCAATTAAACTTTTGGCAATTCCGGGGGGGCCAAGCAAAAAGACACTTTCGCCGGTCAACGCCGCTAGCAAACAAAGTTTAATAGTACTTTCTCGTTCATAGACGCCATCTGAAAGGGCTTGAGTTAATTTATTGATTCGCTCTGCCAGTAATGCTTTTTGAGCATAAGAAGGAGAATTGATCATGAATGGCTCCGCTGAGGGGAAAATGAGTGGTTATCAATCAGTTTATACATTGGTTATAATTTTGTTACATGAACTAATTCATTTCAACGTATTTTTATAGCAGATCTCTTTCAATTGAACGCGAGTGCAATCAATGTTTTCACTAATCCATTTCATCGAATACACCATTACGACCATATTGTTGATGATAGATTGTCCCCCCATATGCTTTGCCTCTCATTTAAATATCCCTCATTTGTTAAAGTAAACCACAAAATAACGCCATCGCCGTTGGGATAGGCTCAGTAATTAGGGTAAGGTGCCCCTTTCAGATTGCAACGAAGACCGTTTCATGAGTAAAACCGTACATCAATGGAAATCAATTAGCTTAGTGGAAGAGTCGGTGACCTTACCGACAGGAAAAGTGATCACCCATACCACGATAAAGCATCCTGGCGCTGCAGTTATTTTGCCGCTTACCCGTGATAATAAAATTATTCTGATTAATCAGTTTCGACCCTCGTTAAATAAATGGTTGCTAGAACTTCCTGCCGGAACCATTGAGGAGAACGAACTCACTCTCGACTGTGCTCAACGTGAATTAGAAGAAGAAACGGGTTACAGCGCTCAAGAATGGATTCAATTGGGGCAAGTCACCCCTATGGCCGGGTTTTGTGATGAAATTCAACACTTATTCGTTGCCAAGCAACTCAAGTTGACCACTCGTTTAGTTTGCGATGATGATGAAGTGATTGAAGTATTGGCTTTATCAATGGCTGAACTTGAGCAGAAAATTATAAACGGTGAAATCAGTGATGCCAAAACCATTGCTTGCCTAAGTAAAGCAAAATTATGTGGCTATCTGCCCAAATAAACGATGTGATAAGAGGTATTTTTTATTGCTCAATCGGCACAAAACGCTTCCCATTTCTTGAAAAACAGCAACACAAGATGATGAATTGTGCAGTCAATCGCTCAAGCGAGCCGTTGTTGGTGAAAGTTGCCCCGGTATCTGGTAAAACAGCGGTGATCTTGGTTGATGAAGAAGAGTAATGAACGAAAAAAGACAAGGGCGACGCAGCGCTCAAGATGCCCATCAAACTCGATGCCATATTCTTAAAATTGCGGCCAAACTATTTTGTGAACTCGGCTATGCACGCGTTTCGTTACGTCAGATCAGTGAAAAAGCCGGGGTTTCACATAGCTTAATTCGTCATCACTTCGGCAGTAAAGAAAAAATCTGGCACAGTATCAGTGATGGTATTCATGACTACATGGAGCATTATTTACGTCGAGTCATTGATGAGATTCCCAGCACCACTCCCGCAAATGTCAAACTGTACCTTTTTACGATGCGTTTACTCGCTCATGGGTTAATCATTAAACAACCCATCCAATTGATTGCTGATGCGGTACGGCAAGAAGACGCTTTGTTTGATTACTTTATCGACACATCGGGTGAAATCGAACATATTATTGAAAGTTTCGCTGAGCAATATAATCAGCAATGTCCAGAGTATCCGATCAAAATATGGGAAGTGAAATGGCAGATGATCATGTACACCCACAGTGCCGCTAGTTTAACCCCATTTTTAAGGGAAACCTGGCGTGACGAAAATGCAGATTTAGCGCAATGCCTACTCAAGCACTGGCAACTGTTTAATGAGTTAATGATTCATAAATATCGAATTACCCCCCAATACGTTCTCAGTCCTAACAGTGTAGAAGAGTTAGTTTATGACGTAGGCTATAGCTGGGAGCAGCAATGTGCAAAAATGCAAGAAGAAAACCTGTCTGACTGATGTCCCAACCATTGCTGTTTATTTTTATCAAGGATGATCTGTTATTTTTTTCCTCGTTTAGCGTGAATTTTTAACTTAGCTTTCAGTTTACGTTTTTCCGCTGAACGACTCAAACGACGGAGGGAGGGGGCCTCTGCGGCCTCGTATTCCAATGATGGTTCAAACCCTTTTAGCCATTCTTGAGGTAGCCGTTGATCAAGTAACTGTTCAATGGCTTGTAGCATCGGTTCTTCATCTGGGCTCATAAAAGAGATGGCCATTCCGGCTTGACCCGCTCGCCCAGTTCGCCCAATACGGTGCACGTAATCCTCTGCCTTATAAGGCATATCATAATTGATGACTTGTTCTAATTGGCAAATATCAATTCCTCTTGCCGCAACATCGGTGGCAATCAATGCTCGAATTTTTCCTGCTTTAAAATCGTCAAGTGCTTTCTGACGAGCACCCTGACTTTTATCACCATTGATCGACGCGGCTTTAATACCATCGAGTTTTAATTCTTGCGCTAAGGCATCACTGCCCTGCTTGGTTTTCGTAAACACTAAGACTTGTTGCCAATTGCGTGAGCCAATCAAATAGGCTAATAACTCACGCTTACGCTTTTTATCAACGGGGTACACCATTTGTGTCACCGTTTCTGCCGTTGAGTTCTCTGGTGTGACTTGGACTTCTTTGGGATCATGTAATAAACGATAAGCTAAACTTTTGACTTTATTATCAAAGGTTGCAGAAAAGAACAGCGTTTGTCTTGCTCGATTAAGCTTTCTTAACACACGTTGAATATCAGGCATAAAGCCCATGTCGAGCATTCTGTCGGCTTCATCCAAAACCAGTGTTTGCGTCTGCCCAAGGTATACACTTTTTACATGAACATGATCAAGAAGGCGTCCCGGTGTTGCCACTAAAATATCGGCCCCGCCTTGCAAGTTTTGCTTTTGCGTATTCATGCTGGTGCCGCCATAGGCTACAACAATTTTTAAATTGCTTCCCTTAGCATAAGCTTGTAGATGATCAAAAACTTGCTGGGCTAACTCTCGAGTAGGAACCAAAACTAACGCCCGAATATTATTACTCCCTGCTATGGACGTTACTGGCTCTTGCGCTAACCGCTGTAACAAGGGTAAGCCAAATGCGGCCGTTTTCCCCGTTCCCGTCTGTGCACCTGCCAATAAATCTTTTCCCGCTAGAATATGAGGAATGGCCTGCTTTTGAATTTCAGTCGGGGTATGAATGTTTAGTGCAGCTAAACGTTCAACCAAAGTAGGAGCAATACCTAATTGCAGGAAAGTTACCGAATGTGAAGACATATTTATTTACCTAAAAACGAATAGGCGCTCTGAGGATCGCCAACCGATAATGGGAGCGGATGATAGCAAATTTGTTAAACCTTGGCTTTAGTTAACCTCGCCGGTCTATGCTCATGGTGAGAGGTATTTTTGGCTCAGACCAAAAGACAGCCTACGGCTGTTTAAATTTCTCACTCACTGGCGGCCTACCAGCAACACCAAGTTGTTTGGCTATATTCATCAATAAATGATGACAAGCTAACCATTGCAAATAGTCAATGTGTACACTTAAATTTACATTTGTGGTTTTAAATTTTTACAACCCCATTGACCCATTACTATTCTTTGTTCAAAATAGACCAAAACAAGCAAAAAGACCGGATAACATTCGTTTCATTTCAACTGTTATCCTCTTGCAACCACAACAAACGTATATTTATATTTACATTATGAAAAAATCCAAACTCTTAGGCAGCAGTTTGATTATTGCTGGAACCACGATTGGAGCCGGAATGCTGGCGCTTCCTTTAGCATCCGCAGGTATCGGTTTTTCCACTTCGTTGATCATTATGCTCACATTATGGGCTCTTATGGCTTTTACGGCTTTGTTGATGGTTGAAATTCACCAATACGCCAGTAAGGACGCCACCTTACACACGTTAGCGAAAGAAATTCTTGGCGATAAAGGTAAATGGATTGCGACTTTTGCGATGCTTTTCCTCTTTTATTCGCTATGTGCCGCTTATATCGCAGGCGGCGGAGCTCAATTTACTCATCGCTTAGCGGAGTTAACAGGAATTGACGTTTCTGGCTCGATGGGAACCTTGCTGTTTACCTTTATTGTTGCAACGGTTGTTACGATTGGTACTGCCACGGTCGATAAAGTAAATCGCGTGCTATTTGCAGGGAAAATTATTGCCATGATTATGGTGCTCACATTCCTTGCTCCCAATGTCACAGAGTCTTATTTATTAAGTATGCCGTTAGAACAAGGGTTAGTCGTTGCCTCTATTCCCGTTATTTTTACCTCTTTTGGTTTTCATGGCAGTATTCCAGCGATTGTTAATTATCTTGATGGGCATACCCCATCGCTTCGTAAAGCGATTGTTATTGGCTCAGCCATTCCTTTGATTATTTATATTCTTTGGCAACTGGCGACGCTAGGTGTTGTCAGCCAAGCTAATTTAGTGCAAAACAGTGGGCTATCGGCACTGATTCGAACACTCGCACAAACCGCTCATCAATCAGGTTTAAGTAATATGATTGGTATCTTTGCAGATTTAGCACTGTTAACCTCTTTTCTTGGCGTCAGCTTAGGGCTGTTTGAATTTATGGGAGATACGCTACGTAAACCTGGTGCCCCGAAAAGTCGCCTTCGCGCTTCCATTGTTACCTATACACCACCTTTAGTGTTCGCACTATTTTATCCGCAAGGTTTTATTATGGCACTTGGCTACGCCGCCATTGCACTGGCTGTATTAGCCATTTTTTTACCGATTGCTATGGTAACGAAAGTCCGTCAACAAAATACCAGTGTGCACTATTACCAAGTGGTTGGAGGTAAACCTGCTTTACTCTTTACCGGTGCTGTTGGTTTCATCATTGTGACAGCGCAGCTTTTGATCACGGCGGGCATTCTGCCTGCCTTAGGTTAATCATCTCTGACTTAACCAACCCAGCTGAAGTGTTGTGGCACTTCAGCTGGGTTCTTTTGTCTTATATGGGGAGTGAACTTGCCGAAAGATCTGAATGGCAATACTGCCATGGTTCCGTTTGCTGATGAAGAATACGGATTATGTGAGCACCATGAGACTGTGCACGATAAAAAATTGCATGTTTATGATGATCGTGGCGGCGAAGCCCTTCGGCAATTTCCGGACACTCATAATCCATCAAATTACCAATGTCTCAGATCGTACAGTAATACGAGTTGCTAAAAAGTGGGCAAGTGAGCGTTCAGCGGGATAAGAAGCCTAGCGTACGTTTTCGTTCTATTGAGCTTTACCCCTATATATCGATCTATCTCTCATTTTTAATACTTTCATACATATTCATTTCATCAATTTATGAGATATTACACAACTTTGCATTCCTATCAGCCGTACACTTGCTGAGCTAAAAATCAGCTGCACCGGAGAGACTATGAAAGAAGTTCAATTCAGGATGATTGACCGTGTGTTTATTAAAATGTCGATCAACGATAAAATGTGGGCCATTTTGGCGCTCTTTATTTTAACACTTACTGCCTTGGCAGGATCCCGATACTGGCAAACCGTTCAAGACTTTGAAGCGCAAGCTAAATTGGCGGTCGAGTATAAATTACAGGGTATTCTTAGCCAAAAAGAGATCAGTAGCATTCCTGGTTTAGAGACTCGCCCCACTTTATCGGATACTCAATATCAACAAGGTCAAGCCGTGGCAACTGGGCGTGCCAGTAATGGGCAAGTCTATCGTTTGACTGAAGATTTTACCCAGCAAGAGCAAGCGATGCGGACAAGAGCTTTAACGACGCTATTGCTCAGTTCTTTGTGGCTAATCCCTTTTGTAATATTTACATATTGGGTCGCAACCTTTATTGGCGGCGCACTTTGGGTGTTATACACCACAACACAAAAAATTGCTCAAGGCGATCTAACGTCTCGGCTAGGATTCCATCCTGGGCGCGATGAATTTGGTACAATTGGTTGTGCATTAGATAATGCGATGGATACTCTCACCGATCTGGTGGTGACCGTAAAAGATAACTCAACCACACTCACTGAGACTTCACGCTCTTTTGCTAGCGAGATGAAAGAGAGTGAAACACAAATTTCCCATCAGTATGCATCGCTTGATTCCGTGGCAACGGCGATGGAACAAATGACCGCCTCAGCACAAGAAGTCTCTACTATTTCGTTACAGGCCAATCAACAAGCGGTTCAAGATTCTCAGCAAGTGGCTACCAGTCAACAACGTGTCAACCAAGCGATTAATGAAATTGAACAACTATCACGCTTTATTGCTCAAACCTCTTCATCGGTGACAACATTAAATGAAAATGCGATTCAAATAAATGAAGTGATAACCACGATCAACGCCATTTCTGAACAGACTAATTTATTGGCACTCAATGCCGCCATTGAAGCTGCGCGGGCCGGTGAACAAGGTCGAGGATTCGCAGTTGTCGCGGATGAAGTTCGTACCTTGGCAAGCCGAACTCAGTCTGCAACCGTCGAAATTCAAGCCATGATTGAAAAGCTCCAAACAGAAAGTCAGCACATTGCCAAAATTACCGATCAGACGGTTAGCCAAGCCGATACCAGCAGTCAATTGGTAACGGAAATTGGTCATGATATTGAACATATCGCAGAGTCATCACGCATGATTAACGATATGAGTGTGCAAATTTCAACGTCAGCAGAAGAACAAAGTGCGGTTGCTAATGATATTGCCTCTGAGTTGAGTGATATTCGTAACCAATCCAATACCATCCGCCGCGTGGCAGAACAGTCATCTTCAGGCATTCAGGAAATTGCTCAAGCGACACAAAACTTGAGCCAAATACTCAGCCGCTATCAAACCAACTAGCGTCTGTCCCCTGAACATCAAGCGAGTAGCCAACCAATTAGCGTAGCTACTCGCCTATCTCTATATCGCGTTGGTGAGTATATCCGGCACATGACTTATGTCGGCCCGACCACTTTCGCTAATGCCGCCAGATAACCGCGTTTTTCCGCAAGCTGAATTGCTTTTTGCTCTACTTCTTGTTCTGTTAAACGCATACTCATCGGATGTTGCTGCTCAATCGAGCATGGTACTGAATTTGCCACGAGTTGCCAGGTTGTCACAATTTTTCTCGCCGCTTCTAATGCCGAAGATCCTTTGACTATTTCTATTCGAGCATAATGGTTCGGTTCAAACGTCACGTCTGCTGCACGTAAAGATGCATCTTGTCCTGGAATCTGCTGCGCCCCAAACAATGGAGTTCCAGCCACCTCAGCAAAGGTGAACTCGGGAACGAATTGACTCATATGATCAATCGCACGACGTGTTCGCTTAGCCACTGCTTCTGCCGACCAACCTTGAGTCATTTTCTGCTGCAAATAATCGGGTAAGCGTGGTTGTGATGATTCTATACTCGAGGCAACTAATCCATCCTTAAACAAGGTAATATCTTGAGTCATACCATGCAATTGAAACACACCATCCGCGTAAGGCGTCAATTGAGCCATCCCTTGCGCAGTGCCTCTTGGCCCATGGAAAATCACTTCTGGCCATGCTTGGTAACAACGCGGCCAATGAGAAACATAAGCGGCTTTAAATTCAACCAACCGCTGACGAGGATTGGCCGTTAAATCATCGACAGTTCCAGTTTCATAACCGCAAGCATTAATCAAATAGTCACAGGTCAACGCATGTGTTTCGCCGCTACTATCTCGATAAGTAAGATGCCATTGATTATCGATGAAGGCTGAATTAATGAGCGTACTGTGGGTAAATACTTGGCAGTTATCTAAATGCTCTAGGGTTAATGTGGCACTAGCGGCAAGACGAAAAACACTCCAACCGTACTCTTGTACCGCAATAACCGGATATTTCAGTTGCGCTAAATCCGCATGTTGAGCAAATGGAATCAGCCACTCATCGAGTGTTTGAGGGCAATGAGGCTGGGTCAGTTTGGCTAACTGTGCTAATTCTTCTTGCTGGTAGAGACGATAATAGTGCTTGGGTTGACCAAGAATTTGATTACGAGGATCCTCGGCAACTAGCTGCTGATAAGCGGTACGAATGACTTCAAGCCGTGGCAACAGATCTTGTGGGTGTCCGGGATCAGAGTGTGGAACGGCAATCACGGTCGGTCTTTTGTTTAAGGTATGAGGATAAAGCCGAATGGTTTCTATCGATTGACGCAATAGCTCGATACATTGTGTTAAAGAGATTTCTCGATACAGATTACCTCCAGCATGAAGGTGGCATATCGGCGGGCCATCCACTAAGCCCGCATTTTTTTCCAGCAAGGTAACATTCACTCCTCGTTCACCGAGATGGATGGCTGCGGTACTCCCCGCGATGCCTCCGCCAATGATCGCCACGCTAGGAACCGATTGTGTTGATTTCATTGATATCATTTTACTGCCGCTGGTGATTGACTCGTTATCTAGTGTAAAACGAGTCAAGCGTTATGAAAATCACATTTTTCACAAGGTTATTGCTAGGGTCAGTTTCATCAGCAAACAGAAACCAGCTCACTCACGGTTTATTAAATAAAACAATGGATAAATTCGCCGGAAAAGATAAAAAAACACTTGACTCATTATTGGCAAATTTTGCCTTTTTTCATCATGTGAATAATCCAATTCCGGTAAGCTTGATTGCTATTGGCTTAACAGCAAAATGTAGCGGATTCATATGCTAAGTTATCCCAAACTTTATCCACCGTTTTTGTGGATAAGTGATTAACTTACTCAATGAATCGCTAATCAAAGGCTTTGTTTATTGGTGTTAATAATTTGTTTAGCAAGCTTCCGACAACTAGGGCTAACGTAAAACATGTCAGTAATGGTAGCAATAACCACATCTCCCAATGCATTTGAGGTGGCAGGGAAAATCCCCAATGCATAATACCAGCCACGACTGCCTCAGCACTCATACTGGCGATCAACCCAGCCACCAATGCCATTACACCAAATTCTGCCCAAATCGTGCTGTTAACGCGACGACGACTGGCTCCCAGCGTCCGGTAAAGTTGTAGTTCTTGCTGCCTTTGACTCAAGCTTAGCCGTAATAAAGTAAAGATGAGCAAGAGTCCAGCAAGCATACCTAAAGCGGCTAAGATGGTCATTGCCCAAACAATTTGGGTTAACAAGATTTGTATTTTTTCCCCCATCTGGCGAATGTCCATCAAGGTGACGGTTGGAAACTGCCTTGATAAGACGGTCAGCACAGACTGATGATCGGCATTAATACGAAAGCTGACCATCCAGCTGCCAGAAAAATTTGCCATCACATCAGGAGTAAAAATAAAAAAGAAGTTGGGTTTCATCTCACGCCATTCAACTGCACGAATGGAGTTAACCACGGCTTCAACAGGCTGACTGCTGATCAAAAAGGTGAGTCTATCGCCAAGATGAATGCCAAGTTCATTAGCCAGCGCTTGTTCAACCGAGACGCCGCTTTTATGGTTCCATTGCCCAGCCACAACCGGGTTATAGTTTGGCAATGCCTCTGACCACGTTAAATTAAGTTCCCGTCGTAAAGCATTCGGCCCCTCTCCATTTTCGACACGCATTTGAGCTGGCTGACCATTGATTTCGGTAAGACGACCTCGAATAATCGGAAAAGCAGTTGAGCGTTCAATCCCCGCATTATCGAGTTCGGCTAAATAAGCGGCCTTCTCATAACCCGCAATATTGATTGCAAAGGCATTAGGGGCATTCTCTGGCAATATTCTTTGCCAGTCGGCCAGTAAATCTGTTCGAACTAACCACATCACCGCTAACAACATTAAAGAGAGAGATAATGCCCCAAACTGAAGCCCTGTCACTAAACTAGAACGACTCATTCGGCTCAAAGCTAACCTCATCGAGGTGGTAAGCGGTAATCGATGTAATGCTCGTGTGATCGCCAAGCTCACTAACGCTAAAATAACAAACAGCCCCAGTATGCCAGCAATCACCATCCATACCAATGAGTTGTGCCAGTAAACAACAATCATCGATAATACGGGGGCCAGCAGTAGTGCACTATTCCAGAGTAGACGGGGCGATGTTCTGGTGCTTTGCATCACACTGATGGCTCTGATATTTAATAGATTTCCAAGTGGTATGCCTAACGCAGGGACGGCAATTAAGCCACTAGAGAATAACGCCACTAAAATTGGCCTGGTGCCATAAGCTGGTAATGGATCAGGCAATAGATCCGCTAATGGAATCCTTAATGCGTATTCCAATATAACCCCAATCACACTGCCCGCCACGGCCGCCACGGCAAACAACAGAAGCACCTGAATAGTTAGCCAGCGTGCAATCCATTTCTTGTTTGCACCAAGGCTTTTTAGCATCGCAATGGTACGTTGTCGGCTTGCTACGTAATGCTGACACGTTAACACTAACGTTGCCGCGGCCATAATAATGACCAATGCCAAGGTCAATGATAGATATTGCTGAGTACGTTCAAACACTTCATTGGTTCGATTGGCTGTTGCTGTCTCTCGCCATTCGTCGCTAGGGGTCAATTCAACCGTGTCTTGCAGTGCCAATCGTTCATGTTCAGTCGCATTAATAAATAAGCGATACTGAACTCGACTACCCAATTGTATCGCGCCTGTTTTTTCAATATCCATTTGATGAATCAATACCGTTGGCATTTGCTGAAATGGATTAAAGCTTAATCCGGGTTGGGTCATGATTTTCCCAGTCACGATAAAATCAGCGTCTCCAACGCTCATGGCATCCCCCACCTCTACCTCTAACTGGGAAAACAAACGCTCATCAAGCCATAGTTCATTGGTGGATACATGTTGCAAGGTACGCTGCCCATCAGACAATATCAGCGAGCCACGTAAAGGGTATTGGCTATCAACCGCTTTAACCGTCACCAGTTGCATAGCATGCTCACTAAATGCCATGGTCGTGAAACGAGTCATTTGTGACGTGGCCAAACCACGTTGCTCCGTCATCTGTAATAACGTGGTCGGTATTGGATTGGCAGAAACAAAAACGCTATCAGCAGTTAAGGCTTCTTTCCCTTGCTTAACAACAACTTGTTCCATACGTTGTGCTAACGCTGTTAATGCAAAAACACAGGCAATAATCAAGGTTAAAGCTATTGAAATCGGCCATAACTGACCATGGCGAATCTCATTTAAACTCCACCGCATAAGACGCCAATTAAGCGTCAAAGAAGACAGAGGGTTCATTTTTGCTCCTCCAATAACCCTGAATGCATATAAAAACAGCGATCGCAACGCGCAGCTAACTGAGTATCATGGGTCACTAACACTAGGGTTGTTCCATGTTGTTGGTTCAGATCAAATAAAAGATCAATAATTTTGCTTGCGGTTTCTTGATCGAGATTCCCAGTTGGCTCATCTGCAAATAAGATTTGTGGCTCCACCATAAACGCTCGAGCTATCGCTACGCGTTGTTGCTCACCTCCAGAAAGCTGCGCCGGTAAGTGATGCATTCGATGCGCTAAGCCTACTGACGTGAGCAGTGCTTCTGCGCGTGGTTTATTTTCTGACTCTCCTTTTAATAAACAAGGTAAAGTCACATTTTCAAGTGCTGACAAGCTTGGAATCAGTAAGAAGCTTTGGAACACAAACCCCACTGAACGACTTCGAATTGCCGCTCGCGCTTCATCATCTAATGTGGCTAGTGGATGACCAAGCAGATGAATTTCACCATGACTAGGTACATCTAACCCCGCCAGCAGTGTCATCAACGTTGACTTTCCAGCCCCAGAACTGCCTACAATAGCCACACTTTCTCCGGCATAAATCGTCAGATTAATGTCACGGAGGATTGTCAATGACTCCTGTTTGGTGGAGACTAGTTTAGATAATGATTGTACAGAGATAATAACGGAGCTTTGCATGGCGAAATGGTTTTCCTTGTTATTAATATGGTTTATTCCTGCGAGCGCTATCATGTTCGCTACCAATGTTAGTAGTAGCACACTATTAATCTTAGGTGATAGTCTAAGCGCAGGATATCAAATGCCTTTGCAACAAGCTTGGCCCAATTTATTAGGGAATAAACTTGCCCAACACTCTGCTGGCGTCACGGTGGTCAATGGCAGCATTTCCGGTGACACCACCGGAAATGGGCTAGAGCGGCTACCGGCATTATTAGAACAACATCACCCAGAATGGGTTTTGATTGCGCTAGGTGCTAATGATGGATTACGTGGTTTTCCGCCTCACATTATTGAACATAATTTACGAGCCATGATCACACAGATCCAAGCTAAGAATGCACAAGCGATTATCATGCAAATCTTGACACCTCCGAATTATGGTCGTCGCTACAGTGATGCCTTTGCAAACATTTATCCTCGCTTAAGCGAGGACTTCTCTCTCCCTTTAATCCCTTTTTTTCTCGAACAGGTGATCATAAATCCCGAATGGATGATGGCAGATGGCCTACACCCAACCTCAGATGCCCAACCTTGGATAGCAAACTACATGACAGAGCAGCTCACTCCTTGGCTCTATGTTGAGTCATCCCAATGACAGAACCATGCTTCACAAGCATCTAATGATGGTTAAAAGTCTCTTTTTTAATGGTCTAGCTCAATAAACTTTACCTAGCTTTACGTTATGTTGAAGCCTCCCCAAGTAGCAATAGGTAATTTTTTATGCGCATAGAGCCGATTATCCAAGGTGTGGTTGCTCGCACCGCCCACCCTTTGGGATGCAAACAAGCTGTACTCGAACAAATTCGTTACGTCAAATCAGCAAAGGCTATTTCTCACGGGCCGAAACGAGTTTTAATCCTTGGGTCTTCCTCGGGGTTTGGGCTGGCTGCGCGAATTGCGCTTACTTTTGGGGGATCTGATGCAGATACGATAGGCGTTTCCTTTGAGCGAGCCCCCTCTGAAAATCGTATCGGAAGCGCGGGTTTCTACAATAATATTTTTTTTAAGCAGCAAGCAGAAAAAGCCGGACGCACTGCTATCAATATTAATGGCGATGTGTTTTCAAAAGAAATCAAAGGACAAGTTATTGAAGCCATTGAAACTTATTTTGAAGGTGAAGTTGATTTAATCATCTACAGTATCGCTAGTGGTAAGCGTCGCAAGCCTGAATCGGATCAGTTTTGGCACTCCGTCATTAAACCCATCGGAGAGTCCGTCTCTGGTGCGACCATTTTGCTAGAAAATGATACATGGCTAGAAACAACCCTTCCGCCCGCCACAGAAGAAGAAATTGATCATACCTTAAAGGTGATGGGTGGCGAAGATTGGGAAAGCTGGATCGACACATTAATTAATAATGACTCACTCGCCCAAGGTTGTAAAACCATCGCTTTTTCTTATGTTGGCCCCAAAATGACTCACCCTATTTACCTAGATGGAACATTAGGCAGAGCCAAAATCGACCTTCACCAAACCAGCCATTCATTGAATTTAAAACTAGCAAACTTTGACGGTAACGCTTATGCGACTGTATGCAAGGCCTTAGTCACCAAAGCCAGTGTTTTTATTCCGGCGTTTACCCCTTATCTGCTGGCGCTTTATCGGGTGATGAAAGAGAAAGGAACTCATGAAGGCTGTATTGAACAAATGCAACGACTCTTTAGTGATAAATTGTATGCCAACGTTCCAGTACCAGTAGATAGTGAAAGGCTATTACGTATGGATGACTGGGAATTAAACCCAGAGACTCAAACCCGTGTTCAAGAGATCGTACAACACATGACGGCAAATAATTTTGCAAAAATTGGCGATTATGATGGATTTAAACAGGATTTCTTGCGACTCAATGGGTTTGGCATGCAAGAAGTAGACTACCAAACCGAGGTTGATTTATCCTCATTTATTCCATCACGCTAGTCTGAATTTGGTTGTTGCTGTTATTCGCCTGCGCTACAACAGAAAATTGAGGGATATGGATGAAAGTCATCGTTGGCTTTCATCATTACCATAAGCATTAGATAAAAAATATTGATACCGTGCGTTCAGCATTAATCAATTATCAGCCACAAACGAGATAAATCTTTTCCTAACCGGTGGGATTATTTATCATGCTTTACTCTGTGCGGGGTGCTCCCTATAATCCCCCTCCTTTCTTGCCCTAATAAGTGATACTCGAGATGGATTTACTAATAGCGACACTGAAAAAACTCGAAAAACAGAATTACCGTCTTTATCAAAAAATCAAAGGACAGTATGATTTTACTGACTTTACTCTGTTTATCGATCACGTTCAGCCTGATCCTTATGCTTCCGCCTCCCGATTACGTGCGACGCGTGCATGGTCACTCACTGGTTTAGAGTGGGTTAAACAGCAATCGCCAGCCTATCAACAAGCGGCACGTGACTTTATCGCTCGGCGCTTTGCTGAACTGGCAAAACAAGAAAACAGCTTATCTATCGCCTTAACTGGACAAACCGTGCTCGATAGTACCGCCGTTATTTTTAATGATGAGGGTATTGAACTGCGCTTTCGTATCAACTTGCCAGCTGAAGGGCGCGATATTTTAGCTAAAAAAGCACTTAACATTTTAACCTTTCATCTGCCTAAATTTGTTCGCCGTGCTACCCTTGAGCGAGAATTAGATAAACAAGCTTTCATTCAGCATTGCCAACTGATTGAAGATCAAGACGCTATGCGTAACCAGCTCACTGAACACGGTTTGGTGGCATTTGTTGCCAATGGCAGTATTTTACCTCGCCTCGCTGGTGATAGTGATCTTCCAATGACAGAAGCGGTTCCTTTTCAGGCCCCCTCTAGCTTACAAGTTACCTTATCAACGCCCAACCAAGGCTTAATAACCGGAATGGGGATTCCCAAAGGCATCACGTTAATTGTGGGTGGTGGGTTCCATGGTAAATCGACCTTATTAACCGCATTAGAACGTTCTATCTACAATCATATTCCCGGCGATGGTCGTGAACGTGTTGTCATGGATACTCACGCAATGAAAATTCGGGCTGAAGAAGGACGTTGTGTTCATCATCTTAACTTGTCTAATTATATCAACCACCTTCCGATGGGCAAACATACCCATGACTTCAGCACACAAGATGCTTCTGGGTCGACCTCTCAAGCCGCTTGGTTACAAGAATCAATAGAAGCAGGCGCAAAAACCTTGTTGATTGACGAAGATACCTCTGCCACTAACTTTATGATCCGTGATGAAAGAATGCAGGCCCTCGTCAGCAAAGGCGATGAACCGATCACGCCTCTCGTTGATCGTATTGGTCAATTGCGTGACACATTAGGCATTTCTACCTTGATCGTTATGGGAGGGTCTGGGGATTACCTCGATGTAGCAGATACTGTTATTCAAATGCATGACTATCAAGCGCTTGATGTGACAAAAAAAGCCAAAGTGGTTATAGAACAACACCCAACGTTACGTCGTAACGAATGTGACACGCCACTCACGATATTAACTCCGCGCCAACTGAATCGCAGCGGACTACAAAAGTTATTGGCTGAGGGTAAATTCCGCGTTTCTGCAAAAGGAAAAGGCTCACTCCGTTTTGGCAAAGAGTTGACTGATATTTCTGCACTCGAGCAATTAGAATCCACCTCTGAAATTAATGCCATTGGCTGGTTATGGTTTCAGTTGGCTCAACAGCCAGGATGGTCAACTAACCCGGCATTGGAGATGGAAAAGCTACTTGATGGGCAGTGGTATGCAAACATGCCAAATCAAGGCGATCTCGCTAAGCCGCGTATTCTTGATGCAATGGCCGCTTTAAACCGTTTACGCAAAGCCCAATTTAAGGGCTAAAACATCCGCTCTTTATTGCATCGATCTTTATTGCTTTATTCTGCCAAGCTCTACTCTGAATAAGGCAATAAGACCATAAAGATGCGTGACGGCTCAATACTAAGCTTCTGGTTCTTGGCGTAAAACGTTCCATGCAGCACATAAGATTCGAAAGCGCTCTGCGTTACCGTTATCCCGATCTGGATGCCAGCGCAGTGCCAGTTTTCGCCAAGTTTTTCGAATTTCAAAAGAGGAAGCCTCTTCTGTTAATTCAAACAAACGCAATGCTTTAGCACGATCTAAGGTTTTAATACTCTCCCCGCCCACAAAACGTTGGTAGCGAGTCCAAAACTCATTCAATAAACGTCTAACTTCCCCTTCACTTGCTTCGTAGTGCTCCCAGTGGGTGTAATAGTCTCGTAGTGGATCATGATCATCAATCACGTATTGCGCATGACGAAACATCGGGCGTAAAGCAATGTCCATCGCTTCAACCTGAAGCCAACTTTTGGGGTAGAGCATCTCTTGTAACTGGTACAGAGCATTCATAATCAAAAAATTGCGCTTAAAAAGATCTTTCTCTCCAGTCGCATCCAAAACTGGCATTAACCCTTGCTCGCTTAAATGTGCCGCCAAGGTGTGCACCTTCCAGCCCGAAGGTTGGCGCTTTAGCACTTCCAAAATGGGCCATAATAATGGATTTTCCATATACGATTGAAAGGTTGTGCTCAATGCTTGTGTATGTGACATGCGATCCCCATCCTTGCCTGTATGCTATATATTCAAAGCTAAAGTAAAGGATTTGTCGAGTACCATCCTATCTAGATTGTCAGTTTTTGAACTCGGCTCTGTTTCTTAGCCGCTTATCGAATAAAACGAGGTAAAACCCTTCTTGCTGTCTAACACTTACTCGAAGTAAAATACCAATTGAACACTGTTCACAAGGAAATTACTGATGTTGATGAGGGAATACAAATCGTTATGATACTATCCAAACCCATCGCTTTATTTACTCTAGCTTATTTACCTATTTTCCTGTTTTCGGCAATAGCTCCTACTTCCCATGCGGTATGGATTGCTGAAATTTTACCAGCAATATTAATCCTATCGGCTTTATGGTGGCTCTCGTACTACCATACGTTAAGTAAAACAGCTTACTTACTTGCTTTTATCTGGTTGGCATTGCATACAATTGGTGCTAAATACACCTTTGCTGAGGTTCCTTTTGATTGGTTTAATCAGCTTGTTCATTCTTCTCGCAATCAGTTTGATCGAGTCGCACATTTTGCGATTGGTTTATATGCCTACCCCATCGCCGAATGGTTATTGCGCCGACAGTTAGCTAACCGGATGATCGCCACTTTATTTGCACTTTTTTCTGTTATGAGCGTCGCTGCAGGATATGAAATTATTGAATGGTGGTATGCAGAGCTTGCGGGTGGCGAGGAAGGTTTAGCGTTTTTAGGTTCACAAGGTGATATTTGGGATGCGCAAAAAGATATGCTTTGCGATACATTAGGTGGCATCACAGCACTGATCATCCTGAATTGGCAGTGCCACAAAAACCCACATCGATTTACCCAGTAACGGTCGATACAATGCAGATGCTACTGTTCATTGATCTGAGTATGTTGATTTAACCAAGATAAATAAGGATCAAATCCTTCGCTAATTGGAAGCTGTATAATTTCAGGAATTTGATAGCAGTGTAAACGAATGATTTCCTCCTCTAGCGCTGGATAACAGGCTATACGCGTTTTTATAATCAATAAAATTTCATCGTCACAACAAATTTCATTATTCCAGCGATAATGGCTCTGAATAGGTAAGGTCTGTATACAAGCAGATAAGTGCTTAGAGAGCAAAGATTGAACCATCAACTGAGCATTTTCTGGCCGGTTGGTGGTCGTTAATACTATACAAAAGCTTTCATTACTCATGACATCCTCAGCATTATTTGACTTAGAATAGATACTCTATCAGCTCATCCAATTGGCTTATTAATTGAACATTAGGATGATGAAAATGGTTCAATGAGCTGAGTGGCTGAAGCTGAAATGTGGCAACACCTGCACTGACTCCCGCTTTCACGCCTTTTGCTGTATCATCCACATAAACGCACTCATCAAGAGAAAACCCCATATTCATGGCGCAATAGCGAATAAGATCGGGCTCAGGTTTCCAACTGTTTGCCTCGAAAGCTGAAAAGATTTTACCATCAAAGCGCTCTGCCAATCCGGCCCGAGAGAGACAACTGACCATTTTTTCATAAGGGGCATTGGAAGCCACACAATATTCAATCTGATACTTGTCAAGCTGTTGCAATAAAAATTCACTACCAGGCATCGCTTTAAGTTGTGTCATAAAAATAGACTCAAGTTCTTGTCGGTAGCGGGATTCTAACAGATCGAGATCGGCACTCATTCCTGCTAATTCTAGTGTATCTGATAAAATATCGGCAATTTTCCCTCCAGAAAAATGCTGAGCCACATCCTGGAACGTTAATTGCGCACCTAATGCATTAAACACTTTAACTAAAGCCATGCAGCATAAACGTTCACTATCAACTAAGGTTCCTTCGCAATCAAATATCACGCAGCGAAACTTTGCTTTTTCCATATTACACCTCCTGTTACTCAAAAGTGTATACGGATAGATGCATAACAAAATGATACAGTTAACAGAATCAAGTAAGATGACCCAACCGATGCTTATATCTTCAAGCTATGTCACTCTTCTTGCCCACTCGTTGGCAACTCTGATTCAATATATAGACGGCCACTAAATGGACGACCTTCGAGCCATTTTTCGAACACGGCACAAGCAAAATCATTCGGTGTTCCCAAAACCTTCTGATTATGAATGACGATATCGGAGATCAATACACTTTGTTCGCATTCGGTTAACAAGGCAGCCGCTACTGGTTGTGTATCCACAAATCCTAAAAATAGAGAACAAGGTGACGAATAAATGATTTGCGTAAAAAATTCCACCAGCAATGCCCGTTGCTCTTCTTGTGGACAACGTGATGCCTGAAGTAATGCAAACATAATCGTCAAGCGATGAAAATCAACTAAATAAATATTATTTAGATGAATACCATGCTGAGTATTGAATGCCAGTGGAGTAACCTGCTGCTGTCTATTGAGCGATAGATAAAGATCTCGTCCTTGAATACTCTCTGGGGTTGGATATAACACATTGACATGCTGACAAAGCCAGTTGTTTTTTTTATCCACAATGGCTTGCATAGCAAGATCGACAAAAACGTGGGTCATAAGGTGATACTTCTTATTATGAAAGCGAGACATCGATAATGAGCCCTTCACTATCAACATCAACCGCGGTATTGTGGCTATCTTAGCATAATTCTCCCCTACCTTTCTTGTTCATTACTGCTATCATCACTCCATTCGAAGAACAGCCTCTTAGCGAGTATCAATATGAAAAAAATAGCATTAACCCTTGGCTTATCTGTATTACTTGTAGGATGTGATAATAACGAAGTGGGCGATGTGTCGCTTGGTTTATTCACAATGAAAGATATTAAAATTGCATCGTTAGATGATCCAATTGTGACTGGGGTTACCTGCCATATTGCCTCGATTGAAGCTAACTTAAGCCTTGCAGACCCGAGTGACAGTTCTATCTCATGTCGTCAAACCGGCGAAATCACGCCTGAGATGATCGCCAAAATTGATAAAAGTAAATCCGGTGACGTGGTCTTTAAGCAATCCAAAAGCATTTTCTTTAAATCAATGAAAGTCCGCCGTATCTATGACTCAGAAAATCAAACGCTGCTTTATCTATCCTATTCAACCAAAGAAACATCAGGGAGCTTCAAGCATAGTTTATCAACCGTGCCACTCTGGGGAACACAAGCTTATCGCAATGAAGCCACTGTACCTCAAAGCTAAAGTAACGCATGCCATAAACGAGGATGTTGTTTAAAATTGATTCATTGAGCCTAATTTTACTTGGCGTTATAGTAGGTTACCTACAATGGTCAAACCCCTCGGTGTATTAATATGTTGTTAACAGAAGGCTCTTCAACCAAAAACCAGCACACCTTTCTTAAGTATCAACAACATCGTCTAATTCATATTTTTGACCTATTCAGTGAAGGAGTTTTTCACATGGGGGTTGATGGAAGCATGACCGTTTATAACCCCCAATTTTATGACCAATTTGGGTTTTATCATTCCACAATTTCTTATCAGGATTGGCTATCCATCGTTCATCCAATTGACCGAACAAAACTTGAACAACGCGTAAAGCAGCATTTAGAACAAGAATCACGAGTTACCACAGAGTATCGAGTCAAGCGAAAAAATGGCCAATATTGCTGGATTCTCGGTACTGCAGTCACCAAGACCGATCAAGGGGAGCGATTTATGGTCGGTAGCCACCGTGATATTTCTGATCAAAAAAAGCTGAACTCTTTTTTACATCAAGCCGCCTTTTATGATTCAGCATCTGGAATGGCCAACACAACCAAACTACTGCGTGATATTAATGACATTAAATGCCATGCCACCTCACCTCAAGCAACCTTGATTTATATTCAAGTTGAAGATATCAAATCCTACCTTAACCACTATGGTTCCGATGTTATCCAACATATACTTCACCATATGAATCGAGCGCTCAGCACGTTAATACATTACGACGCAACTCTTTATCGAGTGCGCACTGATGATTTTGCTATTTTGCTCCGCTCATCAAAGAATCAAACCCAGCTTCAAGCGCTATGCCATACCATTCTTGAACGCTATGCTCAGTCTGCTCAAGAACAAGGGCACCTTTTGGGAGATAAAATGAATATTGGGGTTTATCCCAATTTCTCTCTTGAACACGATGCCGCACAAATTCTTAATATTGCCTCTCGAACCTGCCAATATGCGGAAGAAAAGAGTGATTCTCGAATTGAAATTTATAGCGGTCAAACGCAACAAGCCGTTGATCGATTTTTTTATATTGAGCGAGGGCTAAAAGAAGCATTATTCCAACATTCGCTTTCGGTGAAATTTCAACCGATCATTGAGGCCAAGACCGGCAAGGTAGCCAGCTTTGAAGCGTTAGTTCGCTGGCGTTCGGTGAAATTTATCCTGATGAGTTTATCCCTTTAGCTGAAAAAAAAGGGTTGATTACCGAGTTAGGTTACCAAGTGTTTGAACAAGCTTGTCGATTTATCAGCCAGTATCATGCTGTCCATGGCGTCAGCACTCGGATCAATATTAACGTCTCTGTTTTACAGTTATTAAACAGTAACTTCCCTGTCAATATCAAAATGATGGCTGATGCGGCCGGTGTTGCTCCGTCGTTAATTGTGTTAGAACTGACCGAAACTGTCATTTTAGATGGTAATCGTCATGCAATCCGCCAGTTAAACACACTGAATGAGATGGGATTTCAACTCTCATTAGACGATTTTGGTGCTGGTTTAAGTTCAATCTATAGCTTTTTCGATTTGCCACTCGACCAAATTAAAATTGATCGTACGATGGCTTTAAAAACGCTGATCAATCCAGTCTCAGAACAGTACCTTAGTTTTATTATCCAATTGTGCCATTCCAAAGGCATGGCTGTCGTGATTGAAGGGATAGAAAACGCAAACATGCAGCAAGCATTCGAAACGATGGGAGTTGATTACCTGCAAGGCTATTGGTTTGCTAAACCTTTATCGTTTGTCACAGCAAGCCGTTATACCTTGCTTGGTATCCTTAACCGCGAAAATAACGCTGTGGTATAAAAGGCATTTTAACCACCCGCATCGCGATCCGCTTTCCACGAACCTCTGCAAAAATCGTTTGATCAATAACCGCCCAATCGCTGCGTACATAAGCCATGGCAATCGGTTTTTCTGCACTCGGCCCAACCGTTCCGCTGGTAACGACACCAATTTTATTTCCTTTTTCGTCAAATAGTTCCGTGCCTTCTCGAACGGGGACTTTCGTTACTCCCACTAATCCGACCCGTTTACGAGTCACCCTTTGGCTTTCAATTTGATGCAAAATCACCTCTGCGCCAGGGAAACCACCTTCCCTTGCTCCACCATGACGGCGTGCTGGAGAAATCGCCCACATTAAACCGGCTTCAACCGGGGTGGTCGTTTGATCCAAATCATGCCCGTATAAACACAATCCACACTCGAGACGAAGTGAGTCTCGAGCGCCAAGCCCTATCCATTCAACCTCATCGGCATTCATTAATGTTGAGGCAAAGGTAACCGCTTGTTCAGCAGGTAAAGAAATTTCAAAGCCGTCTTCTCCGGTATAACCACTACGGCTAACAATGCAATCAATGCCGTTGATTTCCATTTGCTGAATATCCATAAAATGTAATTCATGTACTTTAGGTTGCCAACGAGCCAATACATTTGCCGCAGCCGGGCCTTGCAGTGCCAATAATGCACGATCATCGACGACATCAACGATGACATCACTGGGTAAATGAGTGCGTATATGATCAATGTCTTGTTGTTTGCAGGCAGCATTAACCACTAAAAACAGATGATCACCTAAGTTGGCAATCATAAAGTCATCTAAAACGCCTCCTTGTTCATTGGTGAATAAAGCATAACGCTGTTTGCCGATGGAGAGATCTATCACATCAACCGGAACTAATGCTTCTAACGCTTTTGCAGCATTTGAGCCAGATAGGCGTAATTGCCCCATGTGAGAAACATCAAATAATCCAGCCGCTTGTCGTGTATGTAAATGCTCTTTCTTAACGCCTAAAGCATACTGAACGGGCATAGCGTAACCGGCAAAAGGAACCATTTTAGCGCCCATTGCTAAATGCATAGCGTGTAAAGGAGTCACGCAAAGATCGTGAAAAGTCTGCAGAGCCATTGCTATCTCCATGACGTTTAATTCAAAAATCAACGCGCAAAAAGCGCGATCAAGTCAACATTTTCAATCATAAATAGAATGCGCTGATTGTTCATGGCCAACAACCTTTACTCATAAATATGCATTACATTTAACACCAAGATCACATTTAACTGAATTCACTGAACTAAGAAGCCTTATTTTTCAATCGATAACCAACTTAAACACCATAAAATATTTATGATTAGACACTCAATACATTTTACTCACCCGTTGATAACAACATCAAACAAAACAACATTAAACAAGGGAACTGGTTGTACATGGGGCATCCGGAATTCAAATAACGCCTTGTTATGTCGTTAAAATGTGCTTTCTGTAACAAAAAACAGCCTGAGATTTCTTATAAAAAATTTTTAAATTGAACGCCTATTTATGAAATAGTATGTTATTAATTTGTTAGTAGATAAAATTCCTATCGATTCGGTGATCGATAGCGCAAAAGTTCTCACCTAGCTGTTGCAAACTTGGGGTTGGTTTAACAGCCAATCACGCAAGAAAATAGAGAACGTTATGACTCTCTATCCGTTGAGTATTTAACCGTATACAGGAGACAACACAAATGGATAAAACGCTTAAATTTACCGATAGCCACGAGTGGGTTCGTGATAACGGTGATGGGACAGTAACGGTCGGTATTTCTGAACATGCGCAAGAAATGCTCGGTGATGTAGTTTTTGTTGAATTACCTGACATAGACAGTGAATGTGATGCAGGTGATGGCTTTTCTTTAGTTGAATCAGTCAAAGCCGCTTCCGATATATACGCTCCGGTCTCTGGTATCGTTATTGAAGTCAATGATGAACTTTCTGATAGCCCGGAGCTCATCAATGAATCTCCTTATGATACAGGCTGGATTGCTAAAATTAAGCTATCAGACCCCGCAGAACTCGACGATCTTAAAGATGCGGATGAATATCTCCTCACCATCGAAGAAGAATAAAGAAGAATAATTAACTTATGATAGATCAACGATAAAGCGACCTTTGTCCATGGGTGGCTTTGTTGATTGTGGACTTGAGGTATCGGCGCTGATTCAACGAACTTCACTTGTTGCGATTTTAAAAGGTAAAGAAAAATGACCACACTGCTTGACAGCTTACAACCCAAGAATGAATTCATCGCTCGTCATAACGGGCCGAATACAGCAGAACAAGCCAGCATGCTCGATGTGGTTCAAGCGAAAAACCTTGAAGAATTAATAGCGCAAACCATTCCTAAAAATATTCGCTTAACGGCACCACTCACACTTTCAGAGCCAGAAAGTGAAGCAGAAATGCTCGCCCATCTCCAACGTTTTGCTCAACAAAACCAGCTTAAGCGAACTTTTATTGGTCAAGGGTATTACAATACCTTCACACCCAGTGTCATTTTACGCAATGTTTTGGAAAATCCTGGCTGGTATACCGCTTACACCCCCTATCAACCAGAAATATCTCAGGGTCGATTAGCCTCGCTGCTTAACTTCCAACAAATGATCATTGATTTAACAGGGATGGAGATTGCTAATGCTTCGTTACTCGATGAAGCAACAGCAGCAGCAGAGGCGATGACGCTTTGTCACCGAGCTGGGAAAAGTAAACACAACACTTTTTTTGTCGCCGATGATGTCCATCCTCAAACCATTGAGGTAGTAAAAACACGAGCCGCTTTTCTTGGATTTCATGTGCAAATCGGCCCGCTTGATAGCTTGACCCAGCAACCAGCTTTTGCCGCTCTGTTACAAAACCCCAGCACGACAGGAGAAGTGCGTGATTTAACTGCAATTATCAACAAAGCCCACGCTCAAAATACCCTAGTCACCGTCGTCACCGATTTACTTGCTTGCACCGTGATTAAACCGGCCGGAGAAATGGGGGCTGATGTGGTAATTGGCTCCGCGCAACGATTCGGTGTCCCCATCGGTTATGGCGGCCCTCATGCAGCTTTTATGGCTACACGTGAAACCTATAAACGTACCATGCCTGGGCGAGTAATTGGAGTCTCTATTGATAGCAAAGGCAATCAAGCACTGCGCATGGCGATGCAAACCCGAGAGCAACATATTCGACGAGAAAAAGCCACCTCCAACATTTGTACCGCACAAGCTCTATTAGCCAATATGGCTGGGTTATATGCGGTCTATCATGGTCCAGATGGGCTTAAAAAAATTGCTCGTCGAACTCATCATTATACTGCCATCCTTGCGGCAGGACTGACAAAAGCCGGATACGAATTGGCTCAGCATACTTTTTTTGACACCTTGACGCTCCAGACCGGCGATGCAACAGAAAAATACTACCAATTAGCTTTGGAGGCCAATATCAATTTGCGAAAATGGCCGCATCAGTTAGGGATCAGTTTTGATGAAACAACGACCTTAGCCGACATTAAAACCTTATTTGCTCTTTTTGAGGTCGAAGCATCGATTGATGACCTATCGACTAAAATTGCCGAAAATGAATTCGCCGCCATTCCTCACTCATGTCAGAGACGATCCAACTATCTGATGCATCCAGTATTTAATACCTACCATACTGAAACGCAGATGATGCGCTATCTAAAACAATTAGAGAACAAAGATTTTTCTTTGACACATGGCATGATTCCACTGGGTAGCTGCACCATGAAATTAAACGCGGCAGCAGAAATGATCCCTATCTCTTGGCCCGAATTCGCGTCGTTACATCCATTTGCACCTAAAGAACAAGCTGCTGGATATGCTGCGTTAGCTGATGACCTAAAACATAAATTGTGTGAAATCACCGGTTATGATGCCTTTTCTTTACAGCCCAATTCAGGCGCATCGGGTGAATATACGGGGCTAATTGCGATCCAACGTTATCATCAAAGCCGTGGCGAGGGACATCGCAATGTTTGTTTAATTCCCAGTTCAGCTCACGGTACAAACCCTGCGACAGCATCCATGCTATCTATGAAGGTTGTTGTCGTGCGCTGTGACCGTCTTGGTAACATTGATCTGAGCGATCTTTCAGAAAAGATTAACATATACCGCGACCACCTTTCTGCCATTATGATTACTTACCCGTCTACACATGGCGTCTATGAAGAACAGGTCCGCCAAGTCTGTGAACAGGTTCATGCTGCCGGTGGGCAAGTCTATCTGGATGGGGCGAATATGAATGCGCAAGTTGGCTTAACGTCGCCGGGTTTTATTGGCTCTGATGTTTCTCATCTGAACTTGCACAAAACGTTCTGCATTCCTCATGGCGGTGGCGGCCCAGGTGTTGGACCGATTGGGGTAAAATCCCACTTAGCGCCTTTCCTTCCGGGTCATATTCAACAAGGCGGGGATGGCGAGCATTTTTCAGTATCGGCTGCACATTTAGGCAGTGCCTCCCTGCTCCCTATCTCTTGGGCTTATATTACCATGATGGGAGCACAAGGCCTTGAACAAGCGACTCGATTGGCGATATTGAATGCAAATTACATCATGGAACGTTTACGGCCTTATTACCTTATTCTTTATCGAGGGGTACATGGACGAGTCGCTCATGAATGTATTATTGATATCCGCCCCATTAAAGAGCAAACTGGGATTAGCGAGGAAGATATTGCGAAACGCCTGATGGACTACGGATTTCACGCACCAACGATGTCTTTTCCCGTCGCAGGCACTCTCATGGTTGAACCAACAGAATCAGAAAGTCTTGCCGAACTGGACCGCTTTTGTGAGGCGATGATAGCGATTCGCGAAGAAATTAAGCAGATCGAACTCGGCCATTGGTCGATCACAGATAATCCATTGGTCAATGCCCCACACACATTGATTGATTTAGCACAAGACAAATGGTCACATCCTTACTCAAGAACACAAGCGTGTTTTCCATCTTCCCATGTTAAAGCCAACAAATATTGGCCAACCGTTAACCGGGTTGATAATGTCTATGGTGACCGTAACCTTATCTGTTCTTGCCCTGATGTTGAACACTATTTAAAGTAATAAAGCAGAAACTTAAAGTAAAAAGCAGAACGTGCCAAATAACATTTACTGGGATTGTCTTGGTTTCTGAACCATTAGCTGCGACAATGGTATGTCAATCCATACAAGATCAATTATCATGAAACTGTTAGTTAGAAACCTTGCTCGTACCACGACTGAGCATGAGTTAAGAGTACTCTTCACCGATTTTGGACAAGTGACCGAGTGTACTTTAGTCCTTGACCAAGAAACTGGTCTATCAAAAGGTTTTGCCTTTGTAACGATGCCAAATGATGATGAAGCAAAATCAGCCATCAGCGCACTTAACTTAACGTTATTCGCTAAAAGTAAAATTCGGGTAAAAAAAGCGGATTAACAATTGAGCAGGACGAGAAGATCTCGTCCTGTAACATTCACTGTCTATTGCTACTTCTAATGCGTACCATATTTCGCTCTCATCCATAATCATTGAGATGTATAAATTCAAATAATAAAAAAATAGTGCTAGCTATTTAAATTACTCCGTGTATAGTATCACTCGGCTCTTAAAGAAGAGTTGTTAATGTAAATTCAGTGTAAGTTTAGTGTTATACAAGTCGCGAAACCTTTCGTTATACCTGTGTCAACTGCACCTAGATCGACCATTCAATAGCTTGTCTCAGCCAAAAACTAATTCAATTAACACTTAAGATATATAGAGGTGACTATGTCTGGTAATACGACTGGTACAGTAAAATGGTTCAACGAAACTAAAGGTTTTGGTTTTATTTCTCAAGATAACGGCGGTAAAGATGTATTCGTACACTTTAATTCTATCGTTTCTGATGGCTTCAAAACTTTAGCTGAAGGCCAAAAAGTGAGCTTCAACGTTGAAGAAGGCAAAAAGGGCCCACAAGCGACTCAAGTAACCGCTCTGTAAGTCTATATTGCTATTATAATTGCAAAACGCAGTGCCTCAGCACTGCGTTTTATTTGGTTCAACAAAACGTTAAGACGCAAATTTCATTCCAATAATACCTAGCACAATCAATCCTAAGCTTGCAATTTTTACCATGCTAACGGGCTCTCCCCAAAAGACCAGACCTACGATAGCCGTTCCTACAACACCGATACCAACCCACACACTGTAGGCTACCCCTAACGGTAAGGTTTTTAATGATAAACCCAACAAAACAAAACTTAACACTAAACAAGCCAAAGTAAGTATTGAAGCGACAGGCTTACTAAACCCTTCGGTATATTTAAGGCCTGCAGCCCAAGCCACTTCACTCAAACCTGCAATAAAAAGTATCAACCAAGCCATAATTCGACCTCTGTTATCAATAGGGCCGTCCCTTGAATGACAATAGAGCGGTAAGGTCGTCCTTACTTCTAAATAAATCGATAAAACATCAAAAAGTCTGTATCCGCGCCAAATAGCATAATTAAACGTTTTTATCGATAAGTCGTATCTTACACACTAAAAAATCCCCTATCTAGCCCGTCCTCTACTCACTCCGTGCAAAGTAGTAAGCTAATTAGCGTTGTATCCAAGGTATCCGGTAAAGCAGTAGCGCTGCAAGTAATAAACTGCATCCAACAATTTTATTAAACGGCAGGCTTTCATGATAAAACCAAACGCTGAGTAATAAGGTCCACACGGGCTCTAACAGCATCAACAACGCTGCATTCGCGGGATGTGCTTTTTTTTGTCCGATTGTCTGCATTAAATAACGTAAACTGGTCGCTAACAACACGCTTAGTGTAAACCATTTCCAAGTTCCTAAGCTTATCGTCTGCGGCCAAGCTTCCAAGAAAAACGATAATAATAAACCCACCATACCGGCAGTAAACAACTGTAATGTGGTCAATAGCATGGGAGGTAACTTCGCTGAGCATTGGCTATTAAAATTAAAATGCAAAGCCAAGCCAAATGCAGCGATAAGAAACCATAGTTGGTTAGGTGCTATGTGCCATGCGCCGTTCCAAGAAAGCAAAAAAAGTCCAAGCACAGCAACCGGTAATGAAAGCCAAAACGCTCGGTTTGGTTTAAGGCCAAACAAAGGCCATGCTAGGAGTGGTACAAATAACATGGATAAACTCATAATAAATGCGCCTTCACCCAGTGTGGGACTGATTGAAATCGCATATATCCAGCAAAAAATTGAGCCGCCCAAAAACAGCCCCACCCCCATTGCTTTAAAACAATCCTGACGGGTTGCCTGTTTGAATGCAGAAAAGCAAAAAGGGGCTAAAATACACGACGCGGTCACAAAGCGTAATCCAATAAAGCCAAATGGCGGTAAACCTTCGATTGCCTGCTTGGAAAACACCCACCCAGCAGCAGCAAGCATGGTTGTGATGATCAAAATCAGTTCAGAGCGGAAGTTAGCAAACATAATTTAGGGTCTGAGCCTTTCGGAGTGAAAGAAATCGATTGTGCGATATTTTAACGCTCCTCTCAAGCCAATTAAATAACTCACAACCGCATAACACATTACGTCATCTAAAAAAACAACAAAAATAAGAATATAAAACCAATAATAAACCATAAAAACAAGACAAAAAACTATGAAAAAGACATTAACCCGGTTTCATTGAATTTAAAATCAGCAATAAAATAGTGTATTTAACTACCAAGCCAAAATGACCATATTATCTATTTATGGTAACGTAATTAGAATTAAGATTTGAATATGGTTTTACATTCAGTGAAAGAATCTGCCAAAACTCTAAATTTCAGCACTACAAATAATAATCCCGAATGGAATACACACGATACGTATTGGTTACTGAGCCTATTTGGTACCGCTGTCGGCGCTGGAATTTTATTCTTACCGATCAATTTAGGATTGGGAGGATTTTGGCCTTTAGTGATCTTAGCCTTGCTCGCTTACCCTATGACTTATTTGTCTCATCGTGGCTTAGCTCGCTTTGTACTTTCTTCCCAACAAAATCAGGGAGATTTTACTGATGTAATTCAAGAACATTTTGGCGTGAAAGTTGGTCGTACTATTTCTTGGCTCTATTTTTTATCTATTTTTCCTATTTTACTAATTTATGGGGTTGGCTTAACGAATACCGTTGAGAGCTTTCTTGTTCACCAAGCAGCCGTCACTCCGCCACCTCGAGTATTACTTTCCGGCTTTCTAGTGTTGATCCTCTTTTCAATTATGTTAGGTGGAGAAAAAGTGATGCTACGTGCGTTTGCTGTGATGGTTTACCCCTTAGCCGCAATATTACTCACGTTATCACTGTATCTCATACCACGTTGGAATATGCCTTCACTCACGCTTCCTAATCTCACTGAATTTACCCAAACTTTATGGTTAGCAATTCCTGTGGTTATTTTTTCCTTTAGCCATGCAGCAGCCATATCAAGTTTTGCTCATATCCAGCGTCGCCATTATCAACAAAACGCATTACTCAAATCAGAGCAAATCCTCAAACGTACCAGTTTATTACTGATTGCTTTTGTCTTATTGTTTGTATTCTCTTGTATTTTAACCCTTTCACCCGATCAATTGTTAGAAGCTAAAAAACAAAATCTCTCTATACTTTCCTACCTTGCTAACGTAACGCATAACCCACTGATTGGAGCATTTGGGCCATTTATTGCTTTTATTGCCATTACGTCTTCCTTCTTAGGACATTTTCTTGGTGCAAGAGAAAGCCTCAATGGACTCATAACCAAACATACCCGTCTTTCTTATTCGATTGCCGATAAGGTCGGTATTATTTTTCTCTTTCTCACTATTTGGATAACCGCCATTCTGAATCCGAGCATTTTGGGCATGATGGAAGCATTATCTGGCCCAGTCATTGCTATTATTCTTTTTATTATGCCAATGGTTGCCGTGTACAAAGTGCCATTTTTACAGGCTTATAAAAAAAGCTTCAGTACCTATTTTATTTTTGTCAGTGGCGTATTGGCCGTTTCCGCCCTGCTCTTTCGATGGCTCAATTAATTTCCCCACACTAAAGAACAGATTTATCAATGAAAATAGAAGGAAAGATAAGTTATTTGAATTGGATTAGAAAATATATGGCATAGACTGTGTTGACTAAGAATTAACCAAGTTCTACCTTATTATGTAGTCTTGATCACATTCGGAGGACCACCAATGAAACGCACCAGCCCAAGTTATCGTCTTCAAATGATAAAAGAAGTCGCTAATCGTCATCAATCAACTACCACTGATCCAATGGCCGACTATATTCAAACCCTTCTTAATAAAAAAAATGCCCATCCAACCCAAAAGCCAGAAAAAAAACGGATTTTTTCTGGTCTTCATTTTGACGAACATGCAGGTGGTTGGGTCAGTGACCGTTGGGTAACGAAATAGTTGCCATCTAGCGGTTTATGAGCATGAATGTCATAGCGTTTAATGACTCATTCAAAACAATTCATGCTGTGGGTTATCCATTTCAACCTGAAGTGAATGTTTAACATCACTGGCACGTTTTTTCCGCTGATAACGCTGACAACAAAGATGGATAATGTGTAGTTGTTGAGCTGGGGTCATCTCTAACCAAGTAAAGCGTTCTTCTCTCTTACGCATACACCCTTGACAATATCCCTTATCATCAACAACACATACGCCAATACACGGACTAGGAATTTGGAAAAACTCTAATTGCTCCATAGAGGCTCCTTTATCATTTCCTATTGACCAACCAATGACTTTATTTTGACAGAAACCACGTTTGATTAACTATACTAACCAAGTTTTTCATATTGGGAGTGTTGATAAATGAAGCTTAGCGCAAAAACTTTATTGGTTGCAATGGCTCTACCTGTTTTGGTTACTGCGTGCGTAAGTAATGTTGACCAAGCACAAATAACCGTAGATGATCTACAGCATCATAATTGGCAACTAACCCATATTGATGGCCAACAGTGGGTTAAGAATGAGCATAATGAGATACCACGTCTTGAAATTGGCGAAAACATGATGGCAAGTGGAAATGCAGGTTGCAATAATTTCTTTGGCCAAGCTGAGTTAAAAAACAATCAGTTCCGTATTGAAAAAATGGGCATGACCATGAAAATGTGTATTGGTGACGCGATGGATACGGAACAAACCGTTTCTCAATCACTCTCAGATTGGAGCCATGTTACCCTTTCTGATAATACATTAATTCTAAAAAATGATGCTCATACCTTAACGTTTACTCTACGCGATTGGGTTCAATAACATAATTGGGTTCAATAGCATAAAGGATGGCAGCTCCATGCTGCCATCTTCATAAGCTCTACCTTATCGATCGCTGCATGATTCAGTTTTTAAGTATCAGATGCATCATCGATAAGATTTTTTCTCATTTTTCATCCATAATAAGTGATAAATCATTACGTTAATTAGGATAACTATGAGAAAGCTGCTTTCATTTTGCCTCGCTTGCCTGCTCTCTTTTTTTGCTCAAGCACAATCTTGGTCTGAGGTGGTTGAAGACGCAAAAGGACAAACCGTCTATTTTCATGCTTGGGGTGGAAGCCAAGAAGTCAATCAATACCTTCGCTGGGCGGCTCAACAACTCAAAACTCAATATGGGGTAAAGCTTGTCCACGTTAAAGTCACCGATATTGCAGAAACGACTAGTCGATTAATCGCAGAAAAAACCGCAGGACAAAATAAGTTAGGAAGTGTCGATTTAGTCTGGATTAATGGGGCTAATTTTAAGTCGATGAAATCTAACCACCTATTATACGGCCCTTTTGTTCAACAGCTTCCAAACTGGCAGTTGGTTGATCAGTCACTACCCGTTAATGAAGATTTTTCAGAACCGACCGAAGGTTTAGAAGCGCCATGGGGCGTTGGGCAGCTAGTTTTTATTTACGATCGTCACAGATTGAATAATCCACCACAAAGTTTTGCAGAGTTGTTAAGTTATGCACAAGCCTTCCCTTATCGCATTACTTACCCTCGCCCTCCTGAATTCCACGGTGTCAGCTTTCTAAAAGCATTACTGATTGAATTAACCCATCATGATCCATCGCTGGCTCTGCCGGTTGATGATGCTTCATTTCCTCTTATTACCGCTCCATTATGGAATTACCTAGATAATCTTCACGCTGTCGCATGGCGAAGTGGTAAACAATTTCCCTCAGGTTCTGCAGAAATGATTCAACTCTTAGATGATAAACAGATTGATCTCGCTGTCACATTTAATCCGAATGCAGTTTATGCCGCACAGGCATCTGGAAAATTATCAAAAAACACGGCCAGTTATGCGATGGATATGGGAGCACTGACCAATATCCATTTTTTAGCGATACCTTGGAATGCCACGGCTAAACCTGGCGCACTGGTCACGATCAATTTTTTACTCAGTGCCGAAGCTCAATCTCATAAAGGCGACTTAACGATCTGGGGCGATCCCAGTGTTATTCAAGCTCAGTACTTAAAGACAACACCATACAATTCAATTCGTTATCCATCTATCGCTGAGCCTCATCCCAGTTGGCAAACCGCACTCGCTCAAGCGTGGCAAAAACGCTATGGCCAAGCCAAGTAGCCATTATTCATGATGTTACGATTTGGTTATTGTTCGGCGATTTTTATTTGCATTGCGCCTATTGTTCCGGGAGTTCTGGGGCTGGTGAGTTCGGCGTTTTCTTTCATTCCTGCATTAGGACTTAATCAAATCAATCTTACCGGGTTTATTGAACTAACACAGTGGGCTGGTCTTTCCCACTCATTAGGATTATCGATCAGCTCTGCATTAATAAGCACCTACCTCGCATTAGCCGTTAGCTTTGCTATTTTATCAACCTTCTGGAATCAAAAACGTTGGTACCGAATTGAAAACTTACTCTCGATTTTACTCGCGTTTCCTCATGTCGCATTCGCGATTGGTTTTGCTTTTCTGTTTTCACCCACCGGGATGGTTGCACGACTTCTGCACTTAATAACAAATGATTTAATGAGTACACAAAATAGCACATGGTTAGTGCATGATCCTCATGCATTAGGGCTAACGCTTGCGTTAACTTTTAAAGAAGTGCCGTTTTTGCTTTTCATGAGCCTACCCATTTTACAGCAACTCAACGTATCATCTTTACTTTCGACGGGAGCCTCTTTAGGCTATTCACCACCTCAAACTTGGCAAAAGCTCATCTTCCCTCTATGGCTAAGCAAAATGCGTTTTCCTCTTTTTGCGGTGATTTGCTATGGCATATCTGTTGTCGATATGAGCTTAATTTTGGGGCCTAATACGCCACCAACATTCGCCGTATTAGTATGGCAGTGGTTTTCTGATCCTGATTTACAAAGACTACCACGCGCCGCTGCCGGTGCCATGCTGTTGATGTTTACTGCGATAGCAATGCTAGGTGTCGTTACGCTAATCGAGTACTTTCTTTTAAAGCGTTACCGACGATGGATGTGGTCAGGACGGCATAAACACTGGATTGCTGGTCAACCACTACTGATTATATTAGCGAATACCTTCTTGCTAATGATTCCCATCATGCTGATCTGGAGCTTGACCCAACGCTGGCCATTCCCAGCACTCTGGCCACAGCAACTGAGTTTACAATTTTGGCAATTAGAGTGGTCTACTCTAGTGCCTATCCTTTATAACAGTATTGAAATAGCTTTTATCAGTGGTAGTTTAGCGCTTGTTTTTGCGCTTATTACTCATGAATATCACTTAAAGGCCAAGTCTTCAATACCGACCTATATCTTGGTATTATCATTATTAATCCCCCCCATTTCATTATTATTTGGTTTACAAATCATCACCTTGCTCTTTTCCGCACACAGTTATCGGCTGTGGGTCATCTGGGGACATCTATTTTTTGCTTTTCCCTTTGTCTATCTGGCGTTAGCTGGGCCTTGGAAAAGCTATCCACTCGACTACAACAAAATAGCCGCAAGCTTGGGTAAAACACCTTGGCATATCTTTTGGCGCATCAAAATTCCACTTCTCATTCCTGCCATCGGTTATGCTTGGGCTGTTGGTGTGAGTGTCAGTTTGGCTCAATATTTACCAACATTAATGTTAGGTGCTGGGCGAATTACAACCATTACAACTGAAGCCGTTACGCTCTCCAGTGGTTTTGATCGCCGCGTGATAGCCATTTACGCATTATGGCAAACGCTACTACCCTTCTTCTTTTTCTTACTTGCCATTATAGTCAGCCGGGGTTATTCATACCAACGACATATAAAGCATCACAGAAGTAAAATGTTATGAGTTTTTATTTGCATGATTTATCCCTCCAACATCGTGCTGGCAGAATCCTGTTAGAATCATTTAATCTCAGCATAATCACTGGTGAAATAGTCAGCTTAATGGGGCCAAGTGGTTGTGGAAAATCGACCTTACTCAGCCTCATTGCAGGTCACATTGATCCGGCCTTCACTTTTTCAGGGGAGATCATACTTGATGGATGCCGATTAAATTCACAACCGCCTTATCAACGCAACGTTGGTCTATTATTTCAAGACGACTTACTATTTCCTCATCTACGTGTATGGGAAAATTTGGCTTTTGCACTCCCTAACACGATAAAAGGCCAACAAAGAAAAGAAATAGCATTGTATACATTAGCAGACGTTTCGTTAACCTCTTTAGCCGACGCTTTCCCTCAACAGATCTCGGGCGGCCAAAAAGCTAGGATCAGTTTACTGCGTATGCTACTAGCAAAACCTAAACTCGCTTTACTTGATGAACCATTTAGCAAGCTAGATAAAGCCCTCCGCGATCAATTTCGTGACTGGGTATTCGAGCAACTGCGTCACTGGCAAATTCCAACCTTAATGGTGACACATGATGCTGAGGATGTGCTTCATTGTGATCGCATCATTCACTGGCCAAAGGAGATAACTCATGCTTGATCGCTATACCGTTCCTGCTGTTCGGTGGCCTCTCTCTAAACTCGCACACATTCTTGACTCGGTGAATATTACTGCGAATCAAATCACCGTATTTGGTTTTCTCTTGGGGAGTTTAAGCTTACCTGCATTATTATTTGAACAGTATTTGTTGGCATTATTATTAATTTTAATCAATCGTATTTGTGATGGACTAGATGGTGCCGTTGCTCGTATACAAGGCTTAACGGATGCGGGAGGATTTCTCGATATTAGCCTCGACTTCCTCTTTTATGCATTAATTCCTTTTGGATTCGTCCTCGCAAACCCAGAAGCGAATGCGGTTGCTGGAGCATTTTTGATTTTTTCATTTATTGGTACAGGCAGTAGCTTCCTTTCTTTTGCTATCATGGCTAGCAAACGAGATATTATCAACCCAAGCTACCCCCATAAATCGCTCTATTATATGGGGGGACTAACCGAAGGAACGGAAACCATCGCCTGCTTTGTACTGTTTTGCTTGTTTCCTAACAGTTTTTCTTTAATTGCCTATTTATTTGGCGCTGCTTGTTGGCTAACCACCTTGACTCGACTGTATTCGGGCTACCATACTCTGCGTCACCCCTCCAGCCATCAACAGGAGTAAAAGATCAACGAAAGACAAGGGCTTTTAATGAGGCCTCATGATCAATATCTGCAAACTCTGGCGGGTTCTCTAATCGATATTGAAAATTCAGTTGTGGCGCTTCTTGTTTCATGCCATCAATTAAAAAATTACTACTGACCATTGGTGAATTAACACATGCAAGAACTTGCCCTTGCTCCGCCAACAGCTCAGGCAAACGGCGTAATATACGCTGATAATCTTTTGTTAGCGCAAAACTGCCCTTTTGAAACGAAGGTGGATCGATAATGATCAAATCATAAGGGCCTGAATGGGTAATTTTCCGCCATGATTTAAAAATATCGTACCCCAAGAAATTGACTTGATTGAGAGAGTGCCCATTTAAGTTATGATTTTCCCGACCTTTGGCTAACGAACCTCTTGCCATATCAACATTGACAACTTTATCCGCCCCGCCAGCAATTGCCGCGACTGAAAAACCACACGTATAAGCAAAAAGATTGAGTACCGTTTTATGCTCAGATTGGGAACGCACCCACTCTCGGCCCAAACGCATATCTAAAAACAACCCCATATTTTGATTCGTGCCAACGGTTAACTGATAGGATAAACCGTTTTCTTGCACGATAGGATGGGTATTTAACTCCCCGACGATCACCTGTGAAGGGGCACCATTAGCATACCGATACTGTAATAAAATGCACTGTCCCGCTTTCGTTTGCCACAAGGTTGAATTGGCTAATGCCATTAAACCTTGTGTTAAAACTTGCAGATATTTGGCATCGACCTCTTTGTATAACGTCACGACCAATTGGCCTTGTAACCAGTCTGCGGTCAGCTGTTCCAATCCTAGCCATTTTCGACCACGACCATGAAATAAGCGACGAACTTCATTAGGCGCGTTTTCAAGCTGTTGATGTAATTCTGTAAAAAATTGGTTTAATGCTGTGATATTCATAAATTATTCATTAGAGAGTGAGGGCCAACTTAATAACCAAGGAGTCAGCCAAGTATCAATTCCTTGACAGACGGTAGGGTGATTCCATTTATCACCAAGATGAGCATTTTTTCTGGGATCACTGATAAATTCAAAACGCTGATTTTGATAAACAAAACACAAGCCGAATGCATGCAGATAACCTCTATCTGACACACTGCTTGAGTTATAAATCGGATCACCAATAATCGCTGATCCAATCGACTTTAGAGCCACTCGTATTTGGTGAGTTTTTCCCGTATGCGGCTTACATAAAAATAGTCGCTCACCGGGTTCAGCTGGCAAAGAAAAAAACTGTGTACGAGCTGGATTTTCCTGTGAAGTTAATAACTTCCAACTCGCCCGGCGTGAGCGTTGCATATCACCGCTGATCAATCCCTGTTTTTTTTTCGGTTTACGGTTACCAATTGCTAAATAAAACTTTTCAACGGCTCGCTGTGCAAAAGCAAGCGAGAGTAATCGAGCCGCCCCAGAGCTGCGAGCCAATAACAAAAGCCCTGATGTCATTTTATCAAGCCGATGAACTAAATAGAGTTGGTGATCACCGGTTTTTTTTGCAATTTCTTGCAACAACATGACTTCACCATCATCTTTATGAACTGAGACATTAGGATGCTTAATAATTACTAAAAAATCCTGATGAGTATAGAGAATGTCAAACATAGCACCGCTCTCAAATACGCCGCATTATACAGAAACCTGACGCTCCGTCGTTACTAAAGAGTGGCAAAAAACAGTAAAACCGCCCTCAAAGGCGGTTTTACTGTTTTTTACGGCAATAGTTCAAGTTACGCGAAAAAGACCATCAACATTAAAATCGGGCACACAATACGAACATACAACGGCCAGATTTTCCAAAACCAGCTATGTTCAATTTCTGGATAACCTTGTTTTAACTCCGTTAGAATCTGATTACGATTCCAGATCCACCCTACAATCAGCGTGATTAATAAAGCGATAATCGGTTGAGAATAAACCGTGGTAATTTCAATCACTAATCCAAATAGACGGGAGAAATTAAACACAACAATACTAGAAATTAATGTTACTAGCCCGCCTATCCACAACACTGCCGTTGTCCGTTTTTGTTGTAATTCTTCGATAGCACAAGCCACAGGAACCTCCAGCATCGAGATAGAAGAGGTCAATGCTGCAATAATCATTAATAAAAAGAAGACCAAACCAATTAATGCACCAACGGTTCCCATGGTTTCAAACATGGCGGGCAATACCGTAAAAACTAAGGTATCAGAATTCAGTAGTTCACCCGATGACGAGAAAATTTCAACGCCGTTATGTTTAGCAACAAACATCGCAGGTAAAACCATCAGTCCAGCAATAAATGCCACCCCAGTATCCAACAGCGCCACTTGTGCCGCTGTTTTTGGTAAGTTCGCTTCTTTTTTAAGATAAGAGCCATAGGTGGTCATGACACACACACCTAACGAAAGTGAAAAGAAAGCTTGCCCCATGGCGCTAACCACTAACTTAGGAGTGAGGTGAGAAATATCAGGAACCAAGTACATTTTCAAACCTTCCCATGCTCCATCCTGAGTAAAGATATAGACCGTTAATAAAGCAAATAAGGCAAATAACAGTGGCATTAAACGCGTTGACCACTTTTCAATACCATTAGCCACCCCATTCCGGACGACGACCATGGTCAAGATCATAAAGGCCACCATCAAAACTAAATTACGCTCGGTGGTAAAACTAATTAACCAGTGGCTCATGGTTGGCATCCCAATTAAATCAAAACCACTTCCAAACAATGAACCCACTAACCAACCCGCAACAATAGCGTAAAAACTCAAAATTAATGACACTACAATCATACCGACGATACCCAAAAGTATCGCCCCTGCTTTACCTTGTGGCCAAGCCGCTCGGAACGAACGAATAGGATTAGATTGACCATAGCGACCAATCGTCAGCTCAGCAACGAGCATAGGAAAAGCCAGTAAGAAGACCATCAGCAAGTAGACAATCAAAAATACCGCGCCACCATTACTGGCCGCTTGAGTGGGGAACCCCCATACATTGCCAAGTCCAACTGCGGAGCCCGCAGCCGCCATGATAAAACCAAATCGTGAAGAGAATTGGCCTCGAGAACTACTCGCCATTATCTTTATACCACTAGATTGTATTGATACTTACGATGCCAACTTAAGTGTACACATATGTGTACAGCAATAAAAAATTAAGTCACACCCAGAAGGGTAGTAAGTAGAACAGTTTAAGCATAAAATTGGAAGTCCGAACTTTATAAATTCTAGTTAAACCGCATTTTTTATTTAATATTTGATGATTTTTTCGACGCATTTAATTTATACTCTGTGCCTATTGTAAAAATCATACTCCTTTTATGCGGTTTCTATTTCATATCCCATTCTCCCTCTTCCTTATCTGATACTTTCCCTTTACTATCCAGATTGGTAATTATAGGTATCAAATCAGTATGGATAAGATTTATCACTTTTTAATGCTTGCTGGCATCGCAATCTATTGGCTATTAATTGCCGGTATTACTCTGCGTGTCGTACTAAAACGTAGAGCTGTCAGTGTCTCTCTTGCTTGGTTAATGGTGATTTATATACTCCCTATTGTTGGAATTATATGCTATTTCCTGTTTGGTGAGCTAAATCTAGGGCGTAAACGTGCCGAACGGGCCAAAGAAATGTTTAAACCTTTTGGCGAATGGTTTTTAAACCTAAATGACTGTCAAGCTCATTTACCAGAAACCATGGGAGCCCCTATCTATAAAATCGATAAACTCTGTAACCATCGAATGGGCATTCCCGCCTTAAGTGGTAATAGCTTATCGTTGCAAAACTCACCAAACGAGATCTTGCATTCAATTATTGAAGACATCGAACAAGCTCAGCACAATATCCGTATGGAGTTTTACATTTGGCATCCGGGAGGTTTAGCCGATGCTGTTGGATCCGCATTAATTCAAGCCGCTAAACGAGGCGTGGATGTAAAACTGTTACTTGACTCTGCTGGTAGCCCACGGTTTTTCCGTAGTCACTGGTATAAAATGATGCGTACAGCGGGTATCCATGTGGTACAAGCTTTAGAAGTCAGCCCTTGGCGGATATTTTTACGTCGACTCGACTTACGCCAGCATAGAAAAATCATCGTGATAGACGACAGCATTGCTTATACTGGCTCAATGAATATGGTGGATCCTGCTTTTTTTAAACAAGATTCTGGAGTGGGTCAGTGGGTTGATATTATGGTTCGAATTACCGGCCCGACCGTAAATGTCTTATCAGCCATTCATTGTTGGGATTGGGAGGTAGAAACTGGCTCTCGTATGCTACCTAAGATTCCAGAATGCCAACTTGATGTGAATATTCCACAGCATCCGATACAGGTTGTTCCCTCGGGACCTGGAATGCCTGAAAATTTGATTTCTCAAGTATTGACATTGGCGATCAATCAGGCGAATGAGTCGGTTCGGATTACCACTCCCTACTTTGTCCCTAGTGCCGATCTACTAGCAACCTTAAAAATGACCGCACAACGTGGTGTAAAGGTTGAATTAATCATCCCTCAAAAAAATGATTCATTTATGGTGCAGTGGGCTTCGCGGGCTTTTTATGGCGAATTGCTCCAAGCTGGAGTTATTATCCACGAGTTTTATGGCGGTTTATTACACACTAAATCGGTGGTCATCGATCGACAGTTCTGCTTAGTCGGCACCGTAAATTTAGATATGCGTAGCTTATGGCTTAACTTTGAGGTGACGTTAGCGGTTGATGATGAAGAATTTACCCAGCAACTCTATTGGCAACAAGAAAACTATATTAACCAGTCCCAAGCCGTTAGCGATTCACTATGGGAAGAGCGCTCACTAGGCCATCGTTTTTTAGAACGGTTATTTTATCTCTTCAATCCCTTGCTTTAAACTTCTAGCACCCGAAGGCCTGCTTACATAAAACAGGCCTTCGGGCTTGCATTCAACCGCGCCTTCATGTTTTAAATACCCTATTCACCATTGAGAAAAGGACAATTCATGTCAGAAGGCAAAAAGACTCAGCTTGTGACCGCTGGACGCAATAAAAAATGGACGCAAGGTGCCGTTAACCCGCCCGTACAACGCGCTTCAACCATTATATTTGATAGTGTAACCGAAAAGCGTCACGCGACCATTAACCGAGCCAATAAAACGTTATTTTACGGTCGTCGTGGAACCACGACCCACTTCGCGTTTCAAGAAGCGATGAGCAATATTGAGGGCGGTGCTGGTTGTGCACTTTATCCTTGTGGGGCCGCCGCCATCAGTAATACCATTCTTGCGTTTGTTCAGTCTGGCGATCACCTATTAATGGTCGACACCTGTTATGAACCAACTCGAGATTTCTGCAATACCGTCTTGAAGAGATTTGGGGTAGAAACCACCTATTATGACCCCATGATTGGCGAAGAGATTCATACCCTAATCCAGCCCAACACTAAGGTGTTATTTACCGAATCTCCCGGTTCAATCACAATGGAAGTGCAAGACATTCCAACCCTAGCACGAATCGCTCATGACCATGGCATTATTGTTATGATGGACAACACTTGGTCTGCTGGAGTCAACTTTTCAGCGTTAGACTATGGGGTGGATATTTCTATTCAAGCTGCGACAAAATACATCGTCGGACACTCCGATGTGATGTTGGGTACCGCAGTGGCTAAAGCACCATTTTGGGATCAACTGCGCGAACAGAGTTATTTAATGGGTCAATGCATTTCGCCTGATGATGCCTATCTTGGCCTACGCGGATTAAGAACGTTAGATGTCCGATTACGCCAACATGCCCAAAGTAGTCTAAAAGTGGCACAGTGGTTAGCGCAGCATCCGTTGGTTGATCATGTTCGTCACCCTGCACTAGAGAGTTGTCCTGGCCATCCGGTTTTTCAGCGAGATTTTACCGGAGGTAATGGTTTATTTTCTGTGGTGTTAAAAACTAGCTATCCACAAGCAACCACCGCTTTGCTCGATGGCATGCAGCACTTTAGTATGGGTTATTCATGGGGTGGCTTTGAAAGCCTGATTTTAGCGAATGAACCAAACAGCTTTGACAGTTTACGTACCGTGGCTAACCCCCATTTTACTGGCACACTGATTCGTTTGCATATTGGGTTAGAAGACGTCGATGACTTGATCGCGGATCTGGCACAAGGGTTCGTTCGTTATCAAACAATGTTAGCCGAAAAAATGGATCACTGAGCGTTGTTCAATCAGGCAGCAAATCAATCGGTTGATAATGCGTTTTGAATGCTATCGAAAATCACAAGCGGTTTTTACTCGATTAGAGCGTCATGGCGCTCTAATTTATCTAGCGGTGTGGGCAATGCAGCAAGTGATCATTGACCATCCCCACCGCCTGCATAAACGCATAGCAAATCGTTGGGCCGACGAACTTAAACCCATGTTGTTTTAAGCATTGGCTCATCGCATGAGACTCGCGGCTAGTACTCGGAATTTGTTTCCTATCCTGCCACTGATTGAGGATGGGTATTCCCCCCACAAACGACCAAAGCAGCTGACTTAAAGAGCCATATTCTGCTTGTAATACCAACGCAGCTCTCGCATTAGAAAAAACCGAGCCAATTTTCCCTCGGTGCTTGACCACATCAAACTGAGCAATAATAGCATCAATCTTAGAGTCATCATGACTGGCCAAAACCGTAAGATCATAATTCGAAAATGCTTGCCGATATCCTTCTCGTTTCTTAAGGATAGTCAGCCAACTGAGTCCGGCTTGTGCGCCTTCCAGCGTTAAAAATTCAAATAAAACCTGATCATCATAAACCGGTTTCCCCCACTCGGTGGCGTGATAATGTCGCTCGAGAGGGTGTGTCATTTCCCACGCACAGACTATCGGTTCATTCATAATAAATACTCTATTTTTATCGATTAAATTCGATTCGTTTAACAAGCAAGACCACGGATAGTTAACACCAATGACAGACTACCCCTTAACCATAAATAATGACAAACCGAACACAGTAAATCATTGCTGAAGCTGGTTGTTAACCGTGCTCTATTCATCCAGCATCACGCCGCATTATGATGGAGATTAAGATTGAGCTATGCTTCATTTCGTGGCATGGTGCGATAGTTTCAGTTACTTTCATCAGAAAATCATCATTAACCTTTGGAGAACCGACAAATGATCGATAAGCTGACCTTTTCATTTGGCCTTGTTCAGTAAAGAATGGTAAATTAACTGGATTTTGAGGCACAAGCTATCTCGCTTAGCCTTGTTGCTCACAGAAATACTTCACTATGAACTCTTTATTAAGACTGACTCTCGGATTATGCGCTCTCACCGTACTTACAGGCTGCGGCGAAAGTATTGATCATAACAATATTCGCCAGTCTGGCTTTGTATATTGCGGTCAAAGTACCCCGACTACCTTTAATCCACAATTGGTAGATAGTGGTATTACCTCTGAAACGCTAAGCCCGCAAATATATGATACGCTGTTAACCTTAAATCCAGAAACACACCTTCCACAGCCCAGTTTAGCAACCCAGTGGGTCGTTAAAAATCAAGGGCTAGAGTACTTTTTTACCCTGCGTCAAGACGTTCAGTTTCAATCAACCGCTTGGTTTACTCCAAGTCGTCCACTGAACGCCGAAGATGTTGTTTTCAGCTTCCGCCGAATCATTGATACCTCTCATCCTTTTCATGCCATAAACCACGCGACTTATCCTTGGTTTAGCAGCTTAGACTTTGCGGGACTGGTCCAAGACATCAAAGCGATTGATCCGCAAACGGTAAAATTTACTCTCAATCACCCAGACAATACTTTTCTTACTAATATTGCAACAACTTATGCGGTTATCCTTTCTGCCGAATATGCTCAACAGTTGGAATTAAACCATCAACGCGCAATGTTAGATAGCCATCCCGTTGGTACTGGGCCTTTTTATTTGGAGCAGTATCAGCCAAGAGACTTTATTCGGTTACGGCGTCACTCTAACTATTGGAATGGCCCAGCACAGATGAGCCAAGTGGTGTTTGATATTTCGCAACGAGGAACTGGCACATTAGCCAAATTATTGCGCCATGAATGTGATGTATTGGTTTCTCCGATAGCCAGTCAGATTCCGACCATCAAAGCGCAATCAGATCTCGTTCTTGATACGACGTCAGCCATGAATGTCGCCTTTATTGCGGTAAATACCCAACGTCCTATTTTGCAAGATGTGCGCGTCCGTCAAGCACTGAATTTTGCTATTAATCGAAATAAAATTTTAGATTCAGTTTATTACGACACCGGCAGTGTTGCTTATAGCATTCTTCCGCCTTCCTCTTGGGCTTATCAACAAGATAGCGTTCAAGTCCGTTATGACCGACACTATGCCCTCGCCCTACTCAAAGAGGCTGGATTTAGCTCTGGACTTAAACTGACAATGTCTGTCCCGATTGAACCTAGAGCGTATAATCCTAGTCCAAGAAAGACCGCAGAATTAATTCAAGCTAACTTGGCAGATGTTGGGGTAGATTTACATCTAATCTGGGAAGAGCGTTCAGAACGAAATGAGTTCTCAGCACGTGACGAGGTTGATTTATCTTTAACTGGCTGGGCAGGCGCAACCAGTAACCCAGATCATTTTCTACGCTCATTACTCTCATGTAATGCCAATCAGGCAGGCGTAAATGTTGCTCAATGGTGTGATCGTGAGTTTGATTTCCTATTGGATTTAGCGTTAGAAACTAACCGACCACGCTATCGATTAAACCTCTATACTCAGGCACAGAATATCTTAAATCAAGCCTTTCCCGTGATCCCATTAACACATGGTAAACAGTTTAAAGCTTACCACAAATCACTTACCGGATTTTATCTGAGCCCATTTAGTACTCAGCCTTTTCATACCATTGAGAGAATAAGTGAATAATGTTTAGTTACACACTGCGCCGATTAAACCTCTTTGTTATTACCTTGCTGATTTTAACCATGGTCGGTTATTCACTCCTACGCCTTGAACCCACATCGCCTATGGCTCATCAAGAGTTTTGGTTCGGTTGGTGGGTTTATCTTAAGCAACTCGTCAACTTAAACTTCGGGATCAGTAAAGGCGGGGTGGCTATTTTTGAAGAACTACTTTTTGTTTTTCCTGCCACACTAGAGCTTTGTTTCGTCGCCTTCATATTATCCTTATTGATTGGCATTCCACTAGGCACATTAGCTGGTATGAAACAAGGCAAATGGCTGGATACGATTATTTCATTTACTTCGATGTCAGGTTATTCAGCTCCGATTTTCTGGGTCGCTTTAATGATGATCATGATTTTCTCGCTTCAGTATGAAGTTTTTCCCGTGGCGGGACGCTATGACCTACTCTATCAAATTAAGCCCGTAACCGGATTTGCCTTGATTGATGCTTTTCTTGCCCAAGGGCCTTATCGTAGCCATGCTCTAGCAAGCGTCATTGAGCATATGGTGCTGCCTTGCTTGGTGCTAGCTTTGGCACCGACGACTCAGATCACTGGATTAATGCGCGCCTCCGTTGCTAATGTGATGAGTGAAAATTATATTCGTGCCGCTCGCATCAAGGGACTCTCCTATTATCGGATTGTCACTCAACATGTGTTACGAAACGCAATCCCGCCTATTATTCCTAAGTTTGGTGTGCAGCTCTCAAGTATGTTGACACTGGCCATTATTACCGAATCGATCTTTAATTGGCCAGGAATTGGCCGCTGGTTACTCGATGCGCTGGCCAATAAAGATTATGTTTCCATTCAAGCCGGGGTCATTGTGGTAGGCACTCTGGTGTTAACGGCCAGTATTCTCTCTGATTTAATCGGCACTCTGGTGAATCCTTTAGTAAGGAAGGAATGGTATGCTAACCAATAATGTTTACCAAGAAGAGCATATTCCAAGCCAATTTGAACGTTTTTGGCGTAGTTACAAAGCGAATAAGCTGGCGATGTTTGGTTTATGGTGTCTAGGAATTATCTTCATTCTTACATTATCTTCACATTGGATCATACCTCATGATCCTCATATCGCTTCTGGGGAATTATTAATGCCACCGTCGTGGGATCCTTCAGGAACCGTGCAATTTTTTTTGGGTACTGATGATTTTGGACGCGATATTTTATCTCGCTTAATAGATGGCTCACGAATTACCTTTGGTGCTGCGTTATTGATCACACTAATTGCCACGCTGATTGGTTGTGTGATCGGAACATTGGCGGGCATGACTAAAGGGCTACTATCTAGCACCTTGAATCATTTACTTGATACCGTCATGTCGATCCCCTCGCTACTTCTAGCGATTATTTTCGTGGCATTTTTAGGGGTCGGAGAGTTCAATATTATGCTCGCTATCTGTTTAGCATTGATCCCTCGGTTTATTCGTTCCGTCTATATTACTGTGCATAGTGAAGTAGAAAAAGACTACATTCTAGCCGCTCGCTTAGATGGAGCTAGCGATGTCTATTTACTTTGGTATTCCATCTTACCTAATATTTTACCCGTGATAACCGCAGAAGTAACCATGGCATTATCGATTGCAATTTTAGATATTTCAGCATTAGGCTTTTTAGGTCTGGGGGCGCAATCACCAAGTACTGAGTGGGGAGCCATGTTAGGTGATGCCGTTGAACTAATTTACCTTGCCCCCTGGACGGTCACATTACCGGGTATCGCCATTATGTTTACTGTTGTTATGATCAACCTCGTTGGTGAAGGGGTTCGCCAAGCGCTCAATGCGGGAGTTGAATAATGCCATTACTTGATATCCGTCATCTCACGATTGAAATTGATACCCCACAAGGTATTGTTAAAGCCGTTGATCGGATGAGTTTAACCATGAATGAAGGTGAAATTCGTGGTTTGGTTGGTGAGTCTGGCTCAGGAAAAAGTTTAGTTGCGAAAGCAATTGTTGGGGTGAGTAAAGAAAACTGGCGCATCAGCGCTGATCGATTAAGACTGGGAAATGTAGACTTATTACAACTCACCCCTCGTGAGCGTCGGCGAGTGATCGCTCGTGACATTGCAATGATTTTTCAAGAGCCATCTACCTGTCTCGATCCTTCTGAAAAAATCGGTGAACAATTAATCGAATCGATTCCTTCCCGAACCTTTGAGGGGCGTTGGTGGCAACGCTTTACTTGGCGAAAAAAACAAGCAATTGCTTTATTGCATAAAGTCGGTATTAAAGATCATCGACGTATTATGAGCAGCTATCCTTACGAAATGACGGATGGCGAATGCCAAAAAGTAATGATCGCCATGGCGATTGCGGCAAAACCTAAGTTATTAATTGCAGATGAGCCAACCAATGACTTAGACCCGATCACTCAATCGCAAATTTTGCGCTTACTCAGTAGAATGAATCAGGTCAATAACACCTCTATTTTACTGATTGGACATGACTTAACGACCATTACCCAGTGGGCAAACCGAATCACCGTTATGTATTGCGGCCAATCTGTTGAATCTGCTGATACACAAAAAATCATGACCGAACCAAAGCACCCTTATACGGTTGCACTACTTAAAGCCATGCCTGATTTTAGCGACTGGATTCCTCATAAACAAAAATTACAATCTTTACCGGGATCTATTCCTCCACTTCAGCACTTGCCTATCGGTTGTCGGCTCGGCCCTCGCTGCCCTTACGCACAACGCCAATGCGTTGAAGTGCCTGCGACTCGTTGGGTTAAAAATCATAAATTTGCCTGTCATTTCCCACTCAACATGGAGCCCTAGCCATGAGTGCATCATTATTAGAAGTCAACCAGCTATCTAAAGACTTTATCACTCGCTCTGGCTTATTCCGTAAAAAAATTCAACAGGCGGTAAAACCCGTTAGTTTTTGTTTAGAAGCTGGGCAAACTATCGGTTTTATTGGCCAAAATGGCTCAGGAAAGTCAACTTTAGCTCGGATGCTAGCAGGTATGGTCGAGCCAACCTGTGGCGAAATTTTAGTGAATGGCGAGCGACTTGAACACCAAGATTACTCAACACGTTGTAAGTTAATCCGGATGATTTTTCAAGATCCTAACACATCACTCAATCCTCGACTGCAAATTGGTCGAATTTTAGAAGGTCCACTCAAGCGTAATACCAATATGACGCCTGAAGCACGACTAAAGCGAGTCAAAGACACCTTACTTCGGGTAGGGTTACTGCCTGAGCATGCTTATTTCTATCCACAAATGCTAGCAACGGGGCAAAAGCAACGGGTCTGTTTAGCTCGTGCGCTCATTTTGCAACCTTCAATCATTATTGCTGATGAAGCTTTAAATGGTTTAGACATGGCCATGCGTTCACAGATCATCAATCTTTTTCTTGAACTACAAGAAGAGATGGGCGTCTCGTTTATTTATGTTTCCCAACATATTGGTATCGTCAAACATATCACTGATAAAGTGATGGTCATGCATGAAGGTGAAGTGGTTGAATTCGGAGATACCTTGCAAGTGCTCTCTGAACCTCAGCATCCAATCACCCAGCGGATGATCGAAAGCCATTTTCAAAAAGCACCGAGTTTCAAATAATATCCGTGCAACATAACAAAAGGCCCACATACTAATGTGGGCCTTTTGTTATACAAGAACACAAATGCGCTTCTAGCGCGCTTTTTGTTGTTTATTCAGCTCGAAGTCGAACTCATCAGGAAATAAAACCACGCCCTCTTCTTTATCATTTGGAAAAACAACAACCGACAATTGATCGTCACTTAACCCAGGAGTCCAACGGCTACGCCATTGATGAAGAGGAATGGCTTGGGCCTGGCAATCAGCCCACTCACCCGTCGCCCAAGCCTGAGCCAACTCTTGGTGAGGCCAGACCGGAACACAGTCGTCATCTTCTGTATTTAGCATTACACATCCGTGTTGATCCGTTAAAATCCACACCTGTTGATGCTCAATGATCTGCTTGAGCGAGTATTTCATCCGCTGATCTGAATCATACTGATTAAGCGATGAAATTTGCTCTGCGTTCAGTGAATCTACCATGGTTTACTCCCACTGTTTTTCGTGCTGAGATAATACCTTAATTGAATGATTACGCTAGTTCCGTTTGTAACCAAGGCCAACCTTGTTTCTTACGACTGAGGGTATTATGCATCATCAGTACACCATCTTGCGCATGTTTCTCTAATTTGGTTGACCATTCACCTTTAAAGAGCAAACGCGTTTGAGCGGTGGTAATATCCGTTAACATCAAAGCGGCTAACGCTAAATTATCTTCCTCACAACGACGTTGTAAATCCATTTCTAAGTCGTCAATCAGATCGCCGACCTGCTCTAAGGTCGCTAACTCGACTTGTCCCACAATCACATTGCGTCCATCAAGAGGATAAGCTTTCAGATCTTTTTCTACTAACTGAGCAGCACTTAAGCCTTCAATATCCGTTTTTGCAATTAATAACTGTTGTGTAAATGCACCTAAATCCTCTACTTGAGCTAAGCTGGCCAATTCAGTCACCGCTTGTTTATCTTTTTCAGTACAGGTTGGAGAAGCAAAACCGACCGTATCAGACAAAATAGCAGACATCATTAAAATTGCTAATGGCCGAGTGATAGGAAGCCCTTCCATCTTGCATAAGTTAAATAAGATGGTGCAAGTACACCCCACAGGCCAAATCCAGGCTTCAAGCGGATTAATTGTCATCACATCACCTAAACGATGGTGATCGACAATGCCCAGAATTTCAGCTTGGCTCAGATCATCCGGCGCTTGTGCCATATCGCTATAATCCACCAACCAGACTTTCTCACCCGCCACCGAGGTGCGAAGTTCAGGAGCAGCCACTCCTGCTTGATTTAAAATATGTTGAGTTTCTCGGCTTATTTCACCCTGACGGATGGCTTTGACTTTTACACCACGAGCATTGAGTAGTTCTGCTGCAACTAACGCACTACAAATACTATCACTGTCTGGATTTTTATGACCTACCACTAAAATCATTGCTTTTCCTACTGAATTTGTCTTAAAAATGGGTTATCTATCCGGAAACTCAATGTACAAAATTTCATGATACATACTTGGTGCTACATCAAGAAAAATGCAATTTCTCCACTATTTGTTGCCCGCTTTCATCTCTTTAACACAAGTAAAAGATAAGCACACTGATATGTGGTGATTATTTAGCCATGGCAGTTATTTATTGATGTTAAAACAACATTACTGATAAGTGAAAAGCAGAGAATAGACGAAAAGTTAACAAAATAAGCATTTGTATCTTTTTATTATCAATAGAAGGTATTTTAAAAAGAAAAATAAGGTTTTTATTGCTTGTAATACGATAAAAGGCTGTAACACTGCTCAAATCATCACCAGCAATAAACGCCTAATGAAATAAAATAAATGAAATATTAATTTAACAAATCAGAGAGTTAAGGTTACTCACGGGCTTTAAAGCAACTTATCCACAGAAAATGTGGATAACAAAGTGATAAAATCGCCCACTTATGACGATTTTATCCCAAATTGATTAATCTTTAAGGTATATCAACCAATACCATATACCAACGAACACACCACCGCCGACAATATTACCTAATGTTACAGGAATCAGATTATTCATGATAAAGTTAACCATGGTTAGATCTGCATATTGAGTTATATCTGCCCCTGTCAATTGCCAAAAGCTTTCAGGCGCGACATACTTAATGCCAATAGCCATCGGAACTTGGTACATATTCGCAATACAGTGTTCAAAGCCTGACGAAACAAACATCGCCACCGGTAAGATCAATACCATAACTTTATCCGTTAATGAACGCGCACTGAATGTCATCCATACGGCCAGACAGACCAAGATATTACACATTAACCCGAGCGAAAAAGCTTGGAAGAATCCATGGTGCAGCTTATGTTCAGCAATAGCCATCGCATTCAACCCCAACTGACCGCCATCCTCCATAAATTGCCGAGTCGAAAGCATAATAGCCACAAGCAAAACAGAACCGCATAAATTACCAAAATAAACCACGATCCAGTTTTTTACTAATTGAGGCCACGAGATTTTTCCACTGGCTTTGGCTACCAAAGTTAATACTGAACTGGTAAATAATTCACCACCAGTAATCACAACTAGAATAAGGCCTAAACTAAAAGCTAAGCCACCGATTAATTTAGTAATACCATAAGGAATATCTTGGGCTCCGGTCGTGACCACCGTATAAAAAATAAAAGCAATGCCGATATGTATACCCGCAGAAATGGCTAATAAAAATGATTTGTAGATAGGCTTGGTTGCTTTACTTTCCCCTGTTACCGCCGCACGTTCAGCCATTTGTGGTGGAAGAAGAGAGTCAAATTGGTTCAGATCCATAAATAATGTTACATTTTGATACACACAAAAGAATGGCGGATAATCGCTCTATTTCTACGATTATTCAAGAGTTATTGTTCAGGTTTACTAAAAATGTTTTAAACGTGATTCTTAGCACAAAGATAGCACTTTCCCTGACCAGATAAATGCGCAAAAAAAACACATAATGGTTCAAGATAACAGTTCTACCGCATAATAATTGCGTCTTCCAGCGTCGCCCTTTATGGTAAAAAGAAATTAACCATAGAGGGTTTGCGATGAAGTTTTCACCCCATCACCTTGATGAATTAAACCTGCTACTTCAGTTTGATGTCAGCAGTGCAGCAACCGGAATCAAAGTCCACACTGATGCGGCAGAAACAATCAAAAATGCCGTTCAACGCCTGTATGATAAAGGGCTATGTACTTTACCAGACGGTGGGTACCTTACTCATGAAGGCATTGTCATGGCTGAGCAAGCGGATCGCATTTTACAAGTTCTCTCCCACCCTTAATGACGGCTCCCTAAGTCACCGACCATGACTTAGGGTTCTGGTATTTCTAATCAGCACCCCTTAGTATAGACAGTACGTTTACTCACAGAAGTCATCACATGCAACGGATCGCCATCATAGGAGCGGGCTGGTTGGGCCTACCTCTTGCACTGCATTTACAGCAAGCCGGTCATTGGGTTTGTGCTAGTCGTACCAGCCAACAAAGGCTGATAGAATTAGAAGCAAAAGGCATTACTGGTTTTGTTTGCCAATTACCCCAAGCTGAGGCATTAGCGGAGACATTAATCCATAATCGCTGTGACACGTTGATCGGTTGCTTTCCTCCTGGCTTTCGCGTGCGGCAAGAGACACAGTACATGGCAAGCTGGCAAACGTTGGTCGCCCAAGCTAAACGCGCACAAGTAAAAAAAATCATTATGATCAGCTCAACCAGCGTCTATCCAAACCAAGCAAAAGAGATGTTGGAATCAGATGCTTCATTGTCGCTTGCTAAGCATAATGATCTTTTTTCAGAAAAAGCCAACATTTTATTAGCCGCTGAGCAATCTGTGATTGACAGTGGGATTGATTATACCTTACTACGATGTAGTGGGCTTATCGGCCCCAATCGACATCCAGCCCGATTTGCCGCACGACTTTCTCAAGTCAGTGATTTAGCGCCCGCGAACATGCTGCATTTAATCGATGCCATTCGTGCCATTGATTTTTCTCTCCAACACCTAAGCCACCAAGTGGTCAACGTCACGACGCCTAATACCGTGAGTAAAGCTGTGTTTTATCAAGCGGCACTTGAGTCAGTCAACGCTGAGACCCCACTGCCCCCTATCGTGCATCTTGCCGATAAACGTATCCTTTGCAACAAGCTGCTCGATGCCGGTTTTTCTTTTCATTATTCTGATACGCTAAAGGCATTAGATCACCATGAGTAACCATCTTTATCAACATTTAGAAACACTGTGGCAATTTATGCAAATGGGTCATGTGCTTCAGCCTGCCGATGTTATTATTGTGCCTGGGAGTAATGACACTCGGGTCGCCGAAGTGGCCTGCCATCTCTATCAACAAGGGTTAGCACCATGGGTGCTTTTTTCTGGTAATGTTGGACGATTTACCCAAGGGTTATTTGATCAAAGTGAAGCAGAAACCTTTGCACAGATCGCAAAAGAATGCGGTTTACCAAGTGACGCTATTTTAATTGAGCCTCAGGCCACCCATAGTGGTGAAAATGTCTTGTTGAGTTATCAATTACTAAAAGAAAAGGGAATAAAAACAGAGCGTATTTTGGTTGCTCATAAGCCGTATATGGAACGCAGAGCTTATGCGACGTTTATGAAACAGTGGCCTGAACAACTAAAATTACTCCAAGTGACTTCTTCTTCGGACACACTATTTGATTACCTCACTGAAGACTTAACCTTAGATTTTATCATTCAAGCTTTAGTCGAAGATTTTGAACGTATTCAGCATTATCCTGCGCAAGGTTTTCAAATAGAACAAATGATTCCAGATGATGTGTTGCTTGCTCACCAAGCCCTCAAACCACTTACGATTTGACTCGATCAGGATGGGTTTCCCATCCTGATTTAATCTCAAACTTTATCGTCCTAATGCTTCTTTATAGTGCTGACGACACACTGAAACATATCGATCATTACCACCAATATCGACTTGATCACCTTCAGAGATTGCTTGACCATTTTTATCGGTACGAATTACCATGTTGGCTTTTCGTCCGCAGTGGCAAATGGTCTTCAACTCGATCAATTTATCTGCCCACGACAGCAAATATTTACTACCTTCAAACAGTTCACCTAAAAAATCAGTCCGTAACCCATAACATAAGACCGGAATACCTAGTCTATCGACCACTTCTGTTAACTGGTAGACTTGTTGACGAGTCAGAAACTGGCATTCATCGACTAAAACACAATGGCGTTTTTGCTCACGGTTGAGAACCGTGATGGCTTCGAGTAAATCAGTTTCTTGTTGAAAAAGGTGAGCATCCGCTTCCAGACCGATACGAGAACACACTTTACCGACCCCGAAACGATCGTCTATCGCGGCGGTAAAGATAACCGGAGTCATTCCCCGTTCTTGATAATTGAAGGAAGATTGCAATAAAGTGGTCGATTTACCCGCATTCATTGCTGAGTAATAAAAATACATCTGAGCCAACGGAAAGTTTTCCTTTAAAAACATAAAAAGCGCATTATTGTAGCAAATATTTATAAGCTGTGGATTTATCTGACTGACAATATGGCGATAAAAAAGGGTGGCATTGCCACCCTAAAGTAAAAGAATCTTGGTTATTCTGCTTTTGCTTGAGCCAGATTAACCGCAATAGCTAACTCGTCCAAAGCGGCAGGATTAGCCATGCTAGGCGCATCGGTCAATAGACATGCGGCTGCCGTCGTTTTCGGGAACGCAATCACATCACGAATGTTTTCTGTACCACACAACAACATCACAAGGCGGTCTAAGCCAAAGGCTAATCCAGCATGTGGTGGTGTGCCAAATTTAAGCGCGTCAAGTAAGAAACCAAATTTCAAGCGTTGTTCGTGCTCATCAATTCCTAAAATATCAAACACCGCCGCTTGCATGGTTGCATCATGAATACGAACCGAGCCACCGCCGACTTCATACCCATTGAGTACCATATCATAAGCATTTGATAGTGCTTCGCTTGGGTTTGCTTTTAGTTGTTCGGCGGTCATATTCAATGGTGAAGTAAATGGATGGTGCATGGCGGCAATATTGCCTTCTTCATCCGCTTCAAACATGGGGAAATCGATCACCCAAAGAGGAGCCCAAGCCATTCCATTGGTAATGTTAAGATCTTTGCCAACTTTAAGACGCAAAGCTCCCATCGCTTCCGCTACAACATTGGCTTTATCTGCACCAAACAAAATAATATCGCCATCTTGGGCTTGAGTACGCTCAATAATAGCATTTACGATGGCTTCATTGAGAAACTTAGCCACAGGTGACTGGATGCCATCGATACCGGCATTCACATCATTAACTTTTAACCATGCCAAGCCTTTCGCACCATAAATAGCAACAAATGTCGTATATTCATCAAGCTGTTTACGAGATAACGCTGCGCCACCCGGCACGCGAAGTGCGGCAACTCGACCTTTCTCATCATTGGCAGGTGCTGAGAACACTTTGAAGTCAACCGCCTTGAGTAAATCTGCGACGTCGATAAGCTCCATCGGGTTACGTAAATCGGGCTTATCGCTACCAAAGCGGCGCATGGCTTCACTGTATGACATGACAGGGAACGGCCCCAAATCAACATCGAGTAACTCATGCCACATCTCACGAATCATTTGCTCGGTCACCTCACGCACCTGATCCGCTGTCATAAATGAAGTTTCAATATCGATCTGGGTAAATTCTGGTTGACGATCGGCACGTAAATCTTCATCACGGAAACATTTTACGATTTGGTAGTAGCGATCAAAACCAGACATCATTAATAGTTGTTTAAACAACTGAGGAGACTGAGGCAGCGCGTAAAAACTCCCTTTATGAACTCGGCTAGGCACAAGATAATCACGAGCACCTTCTGGTGTTGCTTTGGTCAGTACTGGGGTTTCAATATCTAAAAAACCTTGATTATCAAGGAAGCGACGAACAAAACTTGAGGCCTTAGCGCGTAACTTAATACGGTCACTCATTTCTGGACGACGTAAATCAAGGTAACGATATTTTAAACGCTGTTCTTCTGAATTTTTCTGGTTAAAGTCGAGTGGTAATACATCAGAACGATTAATAATCTGCAATGCTGAGGCCAAAACTTCCACTTCACCGGTTGCCATACTTTGGTTAACTTGGCTATCTGGACGAGCGCGGACTTCACCGGTGAGTTGAATGCAAAACTCATTACGAAGTTGGTTGGCGACAGAAAATACATCGGCCATATCGGGATCAACCACAACCTGAACGATACCTTCACGATCTCGCATATCAATAAAAATAAGACCGCCTAAGTCACGACGGCGATTAACCCAACCGCATAATTCTACGGTTTGTCCTGCAAGGGACTTGTTCAGGTGACCACAATAATGGCTACGCATAATGAAATTCCCAACCTCTATATTTATCATCTAATTTTCAAGCCGCAGATACTACGATTATCCCTACGACACATGATTCCATTTATACGCTGAAAGCGGGTGAAGATCGACCTTCCAGAATATAATTTTACTGTGTTTTATTCCGCACGCTTTACTTTGCTTAATAATCAATCAGATTTTGATTAAAGCACCAGCAATGGAAAAATTGGCGCTGATTATAGCGCTAAAATAGCGTCTTCTTCAAAGAAACGCGTCCTCGTTTTATTGAGTAGGCATGTTGGGGCTCCCCGTAGAAGTAACCGAACAAACCACGTTCCCACCACAGACCCTAATGACAGAAACTGAAAATTTTCATAAAATGTGCCCCTTTTCCATCTTTGAGCGATACATTTAGTTCAATTGATACCGGCATAAGGTGCTCCTATGAGCTCAAAAGACACTATATTCTCAGCCCCAATAGAAAAAATCGGTGATTTTACCTTCGATGAACGGGTGGTCGAAGTCTTCCCCGATATGATTCAGCGCTCAGTGCCAGGCTACAGTAATATTATATCGGCGATTGGCATGCTTGCTGAACGCTTTGCAAAACCGCATAGCCATTTATATGACTTAGGTTGCTCCTTAGGGGCGGCCACACTTTCTATGCGTCGCCACATTAAGCAAGAAGGCTGTAAAATCATTGGGGTAGACAATTCATCGGCGATGGTTGAACGCTGTAAACTACACGTGAATGCTTACCGTTCTGATACCCCGGTCGAAATCATTGAAGCCGACATTCGTGATGTGACGATTGAGAATGCATCGGTAGTGGTACTTAATTTTACTTTACAGTTTTTATCGCCTAACGATCGCTATACACTGCTTGAAAAAGTCTATGCAGGCTTGCGTCCGGGCGGAATTTTAATTATCTCAGAGAAATTTATCTTCCCTGATGAGAGCGCTCATGAGCTATTGATCGATTTACACCATGACTTTAAACGCGCTAATGGCTATAGCGAGTTAGAAATTAGTCAAAAACGCAGTGCTATCGAAAACGTCATGCGTCCTGATTCGGTAGAGAGCCATAAAAAACGCTTTAAACAGTTGGGTTTTTCAAGCTACGAAGTCTGGTTTCAATGCTTTAATTTCGGCTCTATGTTCGCCATAAAATAATTCTATCGACCCCATGGCCAATCACACATCACTTTTGTTTGGACATCGGGTTTGTGCACGATTTAGGAACACATTCCATGTTTAATTTTGGTCCACTTTATCAACGCCTTGCTCAAGATACTCGTCTACAGCCTTGGTTAGACGTTCTGCCTAAGCAACTGTCTGATTGGCAAGAAAAACCTCATGGCGATCTGGATCGCTGGTTACGTGCTTTACATAAAATTTCTGATACTCCACCGGATACCGTTGATTTAAAAACAGCAGTGAATGTCTACAACCACCAGCCACTGACGACCGGAGAGCAGAAGAAGTTAGAAAACTTGCTAAAAACGTTTCATCCATGGCGCAAGGGCCCCTATTTTCTTCATGGTATTCATATTGATACCGAGTGGCGAAGTGATTGGAAATGGGATCGCCTTCTGCCACATATTTCACCGTTAAAAGGTCGCTCAGTATTGGATGTCGGTTGTGGCAACGGCTACCATATGTGGCGTATGCTCGGTGAAGGCGCATACCAAGTGATCGGCATTGACCCATCAGAACTGTTTCTCATTCAATTTGAAGCGGTTCGCAAGTTAATGGGGAACGATCAGCGCGTCCATCTCGTTCCATTAGGCATTGAACAACTCCCGATGTTACAAGCCTTTGATACGGTATTTAGTATGGGCGTCTTATATCACCGACGCTCGCCGCTAGATCACCTGATGCAACTAAAAAGTCAATTGGTCGAAGGCGGAGAATTGGTTCTAGAAACCTTAGTGATTGAAGGGGATGAAAATGCAGTATTAGTGCCGTTTGATCGCTATGCTCAAATGCGTAACGTTTACTTTTTTCCTTCCGCCAAAGCGCTCAAAGGTTGGTTAGAAAAAGTCGGGTTTGTCGATGTCCGTATCGTTGATGAAAATACCACTTCATTCGAGGAGCAAAGAACCACAGAATGGATGACGCATAATTCTCTCCCCGACTACATTGATGCTGATGATGCAAGTAAAACGGTTGAAGGATACCCAGCGCCAAGACGGGCAATTTTAATTGCCAAAAAACCATAATTGACACAGTTTTAACCCGCTCATTGGCGTATAAGTCTACCCTAGCAAAGGATGTGCTGCGCATCTTTTGCTATAATTAATGAAACAAACTACCAATAAAAATAAGGTCGCAAATGTTTAAGCGAATAGTCCCTCTTGTCGCACTTAGCCTGCTCTCTGGTTGCACACTTTTAAAAGGCGACGAATACCATCAAGCGACGCTGGCTGCCATTCATCGCTCCGAATCCAATATCTCCAACAAAATGACAAATTTAGAGCTGCATATTAGTAACCAAATGGATTATATCGACAGCCTCGAAACCCAGCTTGTCGAACTCAAAGACCAGCTCAAAGCACTAAAAACCTTAGCCGATCGTCCTGTCATTGTGACCAAAGAAGTCTCTCAAACTCCAAACTCGTCGGTCGCCAGTAACACCACACCAAGCGTGCCGCGTCATGATGTGGTTTTGGGTGAAATTGAGAAAGTGACCCTTGATGCTATCGAACAAACCTTTGATGCCCGAGTCGATACAGGCGCTGCAACGTCCTCTTTAAATGCCATTGATGTTGAAGAATTTGAGCGTAACGGGAAAAACTGGGTACGTTTCCACCTCGGTGGTGATGACAGTGTCAAAGATGAAACAAATTGGATAGAAGCGCCTATCGTACGGTTTGTGCGTATTCGTCAATCAACCGCCGAACAAACGGAGCGTCGTCCCGTCGTTGAATTATGGGTAAAACTGGGTGCAATTCATGAAAAAGCACAATTTACACTGGCTGACCGTTCGCAAATGAGCCATCCAATTCTACTCGGTAGAGAGTTTATCCGTGACATTGCAGTCGTGGATGTGAGTCGGAAATACATTCAGACAGAAACAAAATAAAATACATAAGGTCAGTTATGACATCACGAGTTCCATTCTATTTATCCATTTTCTTGCTGGTTGCGGTCGGTATTACCTTAAGTATGATACGCCACCAAAGTTATGGCGTACCTTGGACACCGGGAGAAACCCGCCAAGTATGGGATATTGAAGCGCGTATTGAGTTTAATGCCCAAGGAAAAGAAGTTAAAGTTTCCCTAGCCGCGCCTCATACACAAGATGGTTTTACCTTAGTGGGCGAAAATGCTTCCTCGCCCGGTTATGGTATTTCTTACATTAGCACCGATAGCGGGCGACGTGCCGAGTGGTCTATCCGTCAAGCCAGTGGGCCACAAACCATTTACTATAAGGCACAATTTTTAGTCGACCCGCAAGCGAAAAGTACGCCGATTCCTCCGGTTCAAACGCTCAACAAACCCACCTTTGATGGGCCAGAAGAAATCGCAGCGATTGCGCTCATTGAGCAGGCAAATCGTCATTCTGCCGATGAAGTTACTTTTACTCGTGAGCTAATAAAAACGCTCAATGACAGCGAAAACCAAAATGCCGCTTTACTTTTGAATAAAATGAGTAAAGTCGACGCGGCACAAAAATTACTCTCTTACCAGCATATTGCTAATAAAGTAGTCGGCGTGATTAAGCTAGAAGATGGTCGTCGTCGTCAGTCCATTCAACATATGAATCAAGTCTGGGATGGGGGAAAATGGGTTCTATTCAATCCAGAAACGGGGATTCAACCCACTCAACCTAACCTTTTAGTATGGGATGAATCGAATATTTCGCTACTGGATGTGATCGGCGGCCAAAATAGCCAAGTTCATTTTACCATGATTGCGCAAGAGGTTTCTCCCCAGCAAGCCACGACCAGTAAAGTGGAAGCAGATGGTTTACTCAACCTCTCGATTCATAGCTTGCCTTTGGAAGAGCAAGCAATGTTTAAAACGATTATGCTTATTCCTATTGGTGCTCTGATCGTGGTATTTTTACGTATCATCATCGGTTTGAAAACCTCTGGTACTTTTATGCCAGTACTGATTGCCGTGGCCTTTGTACAAACACAACTGACCACTGGCATTGTGGGTTTCCTACTGATTGTCGGTACCGGTCTGATTATCCGCAGTTATTTATCGAAACTCAATTTATTACTAGTTGCTCGTATATCGGCCGTCATTATCTCGGTTATTTTAATTATTTCTGTCTTTACCGTGGTGGCGTTCAAAATTGGGTTAACCGAAGGTTTAACCATCACATTCTTCCCGATGATCATCTTGTCATGGACCATTGAACGTATGTCCATTCTCTGGGAAGAAGAAGGAGCAAAAGAAGTCATTCTACAAGGTGGCGGTTCACTATTAACTGCCGTGCTGATCTATTTAGCGATGACAAATAGTTATGTCCAGCATCTTACCTTCAACTTTATTGGCTTACAGCTGGTTGTGTTAGCCGCTATCTTATTGCTCGGAACCTATACCGGTTACCGTATCACTGAGTTGCGTCGCTTTAAACCTTTGGTGGATGGAGATTAAGATGTTTCTCTCTCTTTCTGAGTACACCTCCCCTTTCAAATTGCGCCGCAAAGGGATCATGGGGATGAACAAACGTAACCACAGTTATATCGGCCGTTATAATGACCGCTCTAAATACCCCTTGGTTGACGATAAACTGCAAACAAAATTAATTGCTCAACGAGCAGGCTGTACGGTGCCTAAATTAATTGGTGTGATCAGCAACCAAGGTGATGTAAAACGAATTCATAGCATGGTTGAGCACTGGCCTGGTTTTGTTATTAAGCCAGCTCGTGGTAGTGGGGGAAAGGGAATTTTAGTCATTAGTTCTCATCAAAATGGGCTATATACCAAACCATCCGGTTCAACCATTACTAAAGAAGATGTTGAAAGGCACATCAGCAACGCTTTAGCTGGATTATTCTCATTAGGCGGTAAAAATGACGTTGCCGTGATAGAAAACCTAATCAAGTTTGACGATTGCTTTGATGGCTTTAGCTATGAAGGCGTACCTGATGTACGAATTATCGTTTTTAAAGGTTATCCCGTTATGGCGATGATGCGTTTATCGACTTCAGCCTCCGATGGAAAAGCAAACCTGCACCAAGGAGCGGTCGGGGTTGGAATGGATATCGCTACCGGTAAGGCTGTGCGTGCCGTTCAGTTTAACCGTCCAGTCACCCATCATCCGGATACCGGCAAAGATCTTTCAACCCTGACCGTACCACATTGGGAACGGCTTTTAACCTTAGCGTCCAGTGCATGGGAAATGACCGGGCTTGGTTACTTAGGGACAGATATGGTACTCGACAAAGAAGAAGGCCCCATGGTGCTCGAACTCAATGCTCGTCCGGGGCTAGCCATTCAAACCGCCAATGGTGCTGGTTTGCTTCCTCGTCTCCAACATATTGAAAATTTAGGTTCATCATTGATTTATCCGACCCCAGCTGAACGGGTAGCTTATGCGGCAAAACAGTTTGGTAACCCAGAAAAATAAGTGACCAAACCGCTAATCTATTTCTGCCGATACAAAAACGCCTTCATATCGAAGGCGTTTTATGATCAAAGCGAACCGTTAATTTAACGCTTCAGCCAATTGTTGCGCTTCACTTTTTACTTGCTCTTGATTTGCAAAACCACGTAAACCTACCACATGGACATGTTCGTGATCTTTAAAGACTTTACGAACAAGCTTGTAAGTTGTGCCCTTCTCTGGGCTAATATTTTCCGGCGCGGCGATCAACAATTGCATATCCAAACGCTCACAAAGCTCAAATAAGGTAGCGATTGACTTTGCATCCAAACGTGCTGCTTCATCTAAGAAAAGCAAGCGACAGGGAACAATATCTTTACTGCGTAAACGACGAGATTCTTCTTCCCAGCTTTGTATCACCATCAGCAGGATCGATTGCCCCGTACCAATAGCTTCACCAGTAGACAATGCGCCAGACTCGGCTTGTAGCCAACCATCGGAGCCACGGTTCACTTCAACACTTAGCTCAAGATAATTACGATAATCCAGCAGCTCCTCCCCCAGCACCTGAGGTGAACGCTGTCCCATATCAATGTGTGGGTTGACTCGTTGGAACAGTTTCGCCATTGCTTCAGAGAAAGTATAACGAGTGCTTTCAAACAGGTCTTTATGCTGCGTTTGTTGCTCAGCTAGCCCACTGAGCAAAATTTCATGACTTTCACGCACTTTGACGTTAAGACGAACGCCTTTCACTTGACCAAAGGCAATATTCGATAGCCCTTGGTTAAGCATGCGAATACGATTTTGCTCACGTTGAATCGTCTTACGGATAATACTAGCAACAGAATCAGAGCTGATCGCCAAGCGATTTTCTCGCTGAGTCAGTTCTTCTGTTAGACGAGCAAGCTCAACCTCCATTTCCTCAATCGCTTCAACTGGATCATCTGTTCGAATGATATCTTGACGAATACGTTCCCGTAGATGCTGATAAACAGCAATATAAAACAGCACCTTACGTTCAGGATGTGCATTATCTTCTGATAAGCGTAACGCATCGCGTAATTCTTCATTATTAGCAACCGCTAAACGCAAAGCCCCTAGTGACTTATCCGACATCGAACGGAGTTCACTGGCTGATAAATACGCCAGTTCACGCTTATGTAAACGACGTTCGACATCATTTTCACGCGCCAGGCGCAATACTGAACACCAACCCGCTTTTGCATTCACCACCAAGGTACGCAGGTCTCGATATTCTTTTTCCAATTTTTTCAGTCGCTTAACTAACGACTTCATTTCCATTTCGGTCGAGGTGATCGTTCGCTCATATTCACTCCGACGACCACGAGAGCTATGTAAACGTTCATGCAGATCATCACGACGTTGCAAAGCACGACTTAATGCGCTCTCATCGGCCTGAACCCCAAATTCTTGTAGCTCTTGCTTAAATTCCTGTACTGTTTCCAGCTTGGCTTGATGAGAGCTTTTTAAAGACGCCAAGACTTGATGATACTGACTCAACTGAGTTTGTGCTTGCTTTAATTCATCGCGACGACGGTTTCGAATGCTTTCCGCTTGTATGAGTTTCCCTTTTAACTGCTCACTTAACTCACTACTCTGGCTAAGTAGATGAACAGAGTCAGAGTAAGAAAAATGCTGGCGACGCTCATAGAGATCAGACAGAGCAAAGATCTGACTTTTTAAGCTTTGCAGCACCTGATCCGCTTGTTGATATTGCTGCTCGAGTGCATCAAACTGCTCTGGATCCAGCTCTAGAGCAGAAGCCAGCGCCTGTAACTGTTCAACCGTTTGACGATGCTGAGCAAGAAAGACCTTCGCTTGGCTCAGATGCTCCAATTTATCATTCAGTACAGTTAAGCGCTCCTGCAAGGTATTTTCAGCCAGCAGACGCCAATTCGGAGCAATACTATCGAGTGTCGATAAGGCTTGTTTACTCAATTGGCGTTGGCTGCGTTGTTGCAGCTCTTGATTTTCCAGCTCAGTTAGCTGACGAAGTACCTGATTGCGTTTTTCACGTGCCATCAATAATGCTTGCTCAGGATCATCTTCAAATGCGCACTGTAAATGCTCAGCCACAAAAAGGTTAAAACTGCTGTATAAACGTTGCAGTTTTTGCGAATCAAAAGCCGATTTGGCATGCACTTCAACAATCTCTTCTCGTTCTAAACGAAGTTGCTCTAAACGTTGCTCACGAGCAGCTCGCCCAAATAAAGGGATCTCTGGAAAACGAGAATAGCGCATTTGTCGATCATTTAACTGAACACAAACCGCCCCGGCTAACTCTTCAACATCAATCGAACTGTCATCAAAGGCATCGATATCCCCTTCGATTAAATAGAGATCTTCAGGACAATCATCCAGCTCAACCAACTTCTCTTTTATGCCAGATAAATCAGAGACCACGATCGCATGCCGAGCAGGGCCATACATCGCACTAAAATAAGGCGCATCCTCCAGAGTAATATCATCATAAATTTCAGACAATAAAACGCCACCTAGTGTATCGGCCAACCCTTTCAAACGAGGATCGTTTGAACCGCCCGGTGAAGCAAGCCGCTCAATTTCGCTATCAAGTAAGGCTCGACGCTGAGCCAGTTTGTCCTTCTCCAGCGATTGTACTTTTTCACGCTCTAGCAGCGATTGCATCTCCCGCATGACAGACTGGCGGTCATTTAACTCAGCACCACTTTGTTCGCGTAAAATTGCTAAAGCATCATTGGCTTGAATCCATGCTGGAGCAATGCTTTCACAACGGGCAATATCAGAGTGTAGTTCTTGCTCAAGGCGACGTTGCTGACTTCTCTGCTCACGTAGCGTTTCTTGGCTCTGCTCCAAACTCTCTAACAACGCTTGGTGGCGTTCACGCTCTAACTCAAGGCTATCTTCTTCACTCAGAAGAACCTGATGGTGCTTGTAATAGTCATTGACTTGCTGCTGTACAAGGTTTTGCTGTTCAATTCGATGGTGCAGATCTCGCTGTTGCTCCAACCACGACTGTTCATTTTGTACTACCTGTTGAGCATCTTGTGCTTGACGTAAAATAGTTTTCGCATGTTCAGCCGCTTGGCTACGGTCGACGTCTCCCACCACGCTTTTCACTAAACTCAGCGCTCGTTCAAACTGCTCAGCCGCCGCTGATGACATATCCAATTTGTGTTTTACTGATAATAGCTCGCTGGTTTTTTGCTCTTGCTGGGCATTCAGCTCACTGATTCGCGCATGAGCAACTTCTGCGGAGAGAGTGGGATCATTAAGCTGCTGGCGAGCTTTGTCGAGGGCTTGTAACGCTTGTTGGTATTGCAAAGCGCGGGTCTGTTGTACATCAAGCGCTTGTTGATAATCAGCCAATTGCGTTTTCAGGCTATCGACTTCTTCCTCGGCCATCGTCGCTTGTTCTTCCGCCAACATGACACGTTCTTGCGCTTCTTCGACCACCATTAACTGCTCTTCAAGACGAATACTGAGCTCTTCTAAATCCTCTTGATAACGAGCAATTTTTTCTTGCTGTCGCAGGGCATTTTGCATCAGTTGTAAATGATCAGAAGCGCCTTGGTAATCTTGCTCTAGTGCAGACTCTTGTTCAGCCAGCATTTCTAACTCTTCATGAACACGATTAAGTAACTGGTTTTGCTCAATTAAGGTTTCACGAGCGGTAAAAAGCTCTTGGCGCAGCGACAAGGTTTGCTCAACGTTAATACGACGCTCATTCGCGTGGCGCATATAGTCAGCAGCAACATATTGGGTTGACTCAGCAATTAGATGTTTGAACAGATCTCGATCTGCTTGCGTGTTTTTAATGGCTTCTAAAGTCATGCGATTTTCACGCAATGCCGATTCCATATCTTGGAACGCTTTTTTCACTCCGCCATTTTGTGGCAATAAATAATCACGCAATGAGCGGGTAATCGCGCTGGAAATACCGCCATATAACGAGGCTTCAATCAAGCGGTAAAATTTGGAACGGTCACTGCTATTTCGCAGTTTTTTAGGCACCACGCCTGATTCAAACATCTGACTGTGGTAATCCACAATCGAAGCAAATGGTTTGAAATGTGCCCCTTCGATACGACTCAGGGCTTCTTTCACTTCATTGAGCTGACGAACACGAGCATGATGATCTGAAACACTTTCTACCAAAATATCCGTCGGTTTGATATGGCTAGGTAGGCCTTGAATAACAAAGGGTTTAATATCAACTTTCTTATCTCGCCCAGCCACTTGCTGAAGTTTGACCGCAAACAAGAAACGTTGATGACGTGAATTCACCACATCAAGTGCCGCATAACAAGCTCCCGGCTGCAATTTACCATACAGTCCTTTATCACGAGAGGCTTGTGAGCTCCCCGCTTCCGTTGTATTACGAAAGTGCAGTAAGCTTTGGTCAGGAATTAATGCGGTGATAAACGCCGCCATTGTGGTCGATTTGCCTGCGCCATTACCACCAGATAATGTGGTCACTAAATTATCGATATCAAAAGTTCGGGCAAAGAAGCCATTCCAGTTGATCATGGTGAGTGATTGATATTTACCTCTTTCAATCATGCTTCATCTTCCCATACTTCATCTTGTTCATGTTGTGGTTGCAATTCAACTTCATCAGTTAATAAGCTTGGTTGGTTAGGCTCTTGGTTATGGACGACCGCCTCACCATCGCGGATCAAACGTAATTGTGCTTGACGCATATCATCCCCTACTCGCACATCGGCCCCAAAACGGAAAACCGCCTCGGTAATACGAAACTTGGTTGTCTCGCCGATATGAATAAGCATACCCAAACGACGTAATCGACGTAACGAAGAGCGAACTTTTTCAAACAATTTTTCTTTATCTAAATCTGAACCTGTGGCACGGTGAGTGACCAATTTCATCAGTTTTTTCTCATCAACTAATGAGAGCAGTTCTTCATACAACTCTTGGTTGGTAAAAATGCCTTCGTGCGCCAACCGCTCAGGGCTTAAATAGAGAAAACAAAGGACTTTACCCACCAGCATATCCAGTTCAGATAGCACGCTGCGGTTAATCAAGGAGGTTGAACGCGGCCGAAGATAGAAAAAACCTTCTGGCGCACGAACTAACTCCGTATTATAACGTTGGTAAAATAATGCCAACTCAGGTTCAAAATCGGATAAGAAAGCATGGTTATCTAGATCATCACTAGACACATGCCGCCCTGCGCGCAATTGGCTATCTAAAGCCGGGAAAAGCGGATTCACTATCGCTTTGGCCAGTTGCTCTGGCATATATTCATTAATATCGGTCGATGACATTTGCTTGTACCTTTGCCCCAAATTCGTTAATGGCTTGCCAGTTTGGTTGAACGGCTCGGTAATCCGATTCAGAATAACCGAGACGCACGGCTTGATCGACGACGATTCTAGCCAGATCAAAGTGCTGTGTACGCGGATGTGAAGCGAGGTAATCACGTAACACGATACCTAAATCGATGGGTAACTGCTGTTCTTTATGAGCTTTAAGCATATGGCCAATACGCTCTGAAATTGCGTCGTGCACTTGCTGAAACTCTTCATATTCCACGTCCATTGGCCGCTGCCCTGTCACCTCATCATCTCGGAGCACTAATGCTTCATCACGCAGATCGGATAAGCGTTCTGCCTCTGCAAATGTTAATAACCATGGCTGGGTAAAATAATCATTCATTGACTGACGAAGACGTTGACTGAAGGCTCGATTTTGATCCATATCAATGGCCGTTCGGATAAATTTATGCACATGTCGGTCATAACCTATCCATAAATCAATCGCTTGTTGGCCCCAATTGATGATGCGATCCAACTTCATTTGCAGTGAAAATAGCACTTCTTCAATAAATTCAAGTTCAGGATCGCCATAAATTTTTTCTTGAATATCGAGAATCTGGGTTTGCAGTTCATCTCCTGCAGCCTGCAAGGTATCTTGCAGTTCTCGCAGTGTCGATGAGGTTTCTGATAATAAACGTTCACACTGTTGAATGGCGTCTCGCCAATCTTGATTGAGCAGGTCAGCAATTTGCTGTTTTACCGATTGCTGCTGTTCATCCAAAACGCGTTGGTTAAGATCAATGCGATCAAAAATCTCTCCGACAGAGTATTTCAGTACGCCATACACGTTTTTTTTCCAGTGCTCTGTTGTACCGCCCTTCTGAGCAGATTCAGCCGCTTTCGCCATTTCATCGGCGACCATCGAAAGCTGAATCGAGAGCTTTAATTTGGAAAACTCACGATGACGAAGGTAGTAGTCAGTGATCCCCATTGCAAGTGGTGAAAGACGATAGATACTCATTCCTTCTGTCACTTCGCTAGTAAATCGACTGATCAAGCGCTGTTTGACTAATTCATTAATGGCATTATTTGCTCGAAAAGCCGAAGGCTCCCCCGTATCCGTAAATAGTCGAGTTACAATGGCAAAAGCATCATGCAACTCGCCTTCACCAAGCTCTTCATCAAACCGTTCATGGCTCAACACGGCAATGGCAATTAAAAAAGCTAACCGCTCTGCACTGAGGTTCAAGGAGAAATCATGCTGCTTAACCCAACTCACCAATTCATCAATGGGCTGCTCTGCAGCGTTTTGAGTTAATTCACTCATGTTATACCTGTTCTTTTTTCTTAGCCCAAACATGGATATAGCGACCTAATGATAGATAAGGTTCTTGACGGCAATAATGTCGTTCCAGAGCCAAAAGATCTTCATATTGATATTCACCCATATTTTGCATGTTACCAATATAGTCACTAAAACAGCGAATACCGGATTTTCCACAAATTTCAAATCCGGCTTGTTCAATCCACTGATAAACGTCGGTCGGCAATAAACCTTGTTGAGGCTGAAGTTTAAAACGTTTGCGGTGGGGCATTCCCGCTAGAATATGAGGAATATTGCCACACACTGCATTTTTGTACACCAAGCCATGTTGGTTATAAAACATAATCGATGCCATTCCACCCACTCGCACTTGGTTCAACAAATGGTGCAATGCCTGTTGAGGATCTGCCAACCATTCCATGACTGCATGGAACATCACGATGTCGACAGGTGCTGGTAAATGTTTATCGATCGCTTGGACAGGGGTATGTACAAAGCAATACCGTTCAAGTAAACCGTTCTGAATAACCGCCTGTTTTGCCAAATGCAACATTTCAGAAGAAAGATCGCATAGAGTGACATTGTGACCAAATTTCGCTAATCTTTGTGACATCTGTGCCAAACCACCGCCCGCGTCTAAAATGTGCAACGGAGCTTGTGCTTCATCGAAATGGGTAAGTAGACTCATGAGGTCTTGCCAAACAATTACTTGGCGAATCTCACCTTTGTCAGAACCATAAATGTTTTTTGCAAATTTGTGGGCAATATCGTCGAAATTACGGTCTTCTGTCACTGTGGCTTGAGCTATGATAATCAATCGTGCTGCTATTCTGTCATAGGAATGGCAGGAATAAAGAATCTTTCGCTGATTTTACTATCAAGTGCTGTTTTTTCGGACTATTTTGTTTATGTTTGAGCTGAAAAAAATCGTTTCCTCGCTTCTGATGCCTTTGCCAGCACTGCTGATCATTGGTTTTGTCGGTTTAATGTTAATCATGTTTACCGCCAAACGTAAAACAGGCTGTCTTGTGGTGCTCTTTGCATTGAGCGGTCTGTTTTTAATTGCCTTTCAACCCCTTTCTAGCCGCCTCTTAATGCCTTTAGAGCGTCAATACAGCGCGTTTCTGCCCGTCGACGGTTCCGTTGATTATGTGATGGTGCTTGGCAATGGCCATGTTGTGGATGGTACGATTCCACCCACCTCGGAGTTAACTCGAACGGCATTGATGCGCTTAACGGAAGGCATCCGTATTTTACACATGTACCCTGGCGCTAAGCTGATTTTATCAGGCTATGCCGGTGGTACTGAATTTAGCCATGCGAGAATGCTCGCCAAGGTGGCTCTCGCGCTTGGTGTGTCAAAATCTGATATTATTTTACTGGAAACCGCACAAGATACTTGGGAAGAAGCGCGGCAAGCTGCTGCTTTTGTTCAGCATAAAAAACTGGTTCTTGTCACTTCTGCAAGTCATATGGCACGAGCGATGAATGAATTTCACTCTGTTGGACTCACGCCTATCCCTGCTCCGACCAACTACCTAGCCCAAACGAAGGTGAGTCAAGCTTGGGATAAATACATTCCCAAAGCCAAATATCTAGAACAAACAGAGCGCTATTGGTTTGAAACGATGGGACTGATGTGGCAATCAATGCGAGATTGGGTCAGTCAGCATAACAACGCTGAACTCAGTGATACTCAATAACCAATAAACCAGCAAATCAAGATACACGGCTCTTGCTCACAAATTGCTACGTTTACTGACAATTTTGTATGGTTATAATGCATATTTAAGCTAAATTTCATTGCGGGTTGAGTCGTTGCAGTCTAAAATCTTGCTCGCTACTGACAAGATGAATGTAAAAATCAAGCCGCTATTTAACAGCGGTTTTTGTTTTTTTATTACTTTTAGGCTAATTAAAGCCGGTGCCCAAATCATGAAGCGTTATCGTCAAGCAACAGGCAAAATGGCTATTTTTCTCAGCCAGTATCATAAAATCAACATCGCCTATCGCATCATAACGCCGAATGCCCCTATCAGAGGGAAGCCTGGGTATAACTACTGCTGCACTCAATGAAGTGAAAGCCTATGCCGGCTCCAGCAGTCATTGATAGGATAAATTTATGGCTACGATTAAAGACGTTGCACGCTTAGCGGGTGTATCCACAACGACCGTATCTCATGTGATCAACAAAACCCGTTTTGTTGCAGAAACGACACAAGAAAAAGTACTCGAAGCAGTTAAGCAACTGAACTACGCACCAAGCGCGGTGGCAAGGAGCTTAAAATGCAACACAACACGTACAATTGGTATGCTCGTCACGCAATCAACCAATCTTTTCTTTTCTGAAGTGATTGATGGGGTTGAAAGTTATTGCTACCGCCAAGGGTATACATTGATTTTATGTAATACCGGTGGGATTTATGAAAAACAACGTGACTACATTCGCATGTTGGCAGAAAAACGTGTCGATGGCATGTTGGTCATGTGCTCTGACTTAACAGAAGAGTTACTGGAAATGCTCGAAAGCCACCCAGACATTCCTAAAGTCATTATGGATTGGGGGCCAGAAACATCTCAAGCGGATAAGATCATTGATAACTCAGAAGAAGGGGGTTATCTCGCAACGAAGTATCTGATTGAGAAAGGGCATAAAGCTATCGCTTGTCTTAGTGGTCATTTTGTCAAAGCCGCTTGCCAAGAACGGATTACTGGATTTCGTCGTGCCATGGCCGAAGCGAACCTTCCCGTTAATGATGATTGGATTTTAGAAGGTAACTTTGAATGTGATACCGCCGTTTTAGCGGCCGATAAAATTCTCGCCATGGATACTCGCCCAACCGCTGTATTTTGTTTTAATGATACGATGGCACTTGGCTTAATCAGCCGTTTACAACAACGTGGAGTTAGAGTTCCTGACGACATGTCCATTATCGGATACGATAATATTGAACTTGCTGAATATTTTTCGCCACCATTAACTACCATTCACCAGCCCAAACGCCGAGTCGGTAAAAATGCCTTTGAAATACTGCTGGAACGAATTAAAGATAAAGAACACGAACGCCGTACATTTGAAATGCATCCAGAAATTGTTGAACGCGATACGGTACGAGACTTAACCAAAAAATGATGGATAAGCGTAACTAAACCGATTAAAATCACTAAAAATCGAACCAGAGTCACATTTTCAAAAAAATGAAAAGTGACAACGGTTCAGTTTTAATGACTTTATCATCCGTATTCTGAGGTAATACTCGGAATACAGTATGTCACGCACAGGGCAAACCATCTGAAAGGGTGGGACGCAAAGCCTCCGGCCTAAACCCGAATGTGGTAGGTAGCGGGGTTGCCGATGGCTAAACTGCATAGACAGGAAGTTAACTTCTTATTGACATCTTTTAGCAGTTTTTTGCTAGTCTCTCGGACCTGATTTGGTGGCGAATTAGTTAATACACCGAGATTTACAACATGGATAAACCCGTATTAAAAGACTCAATGCGACTTTTTGAGCCACTTGGCCGTATCAAATCGCGTTCAATGTTTGGTGGTTTTGGCATTTTTACTAATGACACGATGTTTGCGTTAGTGGTTAATAACCAACTGCATATACGAGCAAACGATAAATTAGCCGCCAAATTTAAACAACAAGGTTATCAACCCTATGTGTATACAAAAAAAGGGTTCCCCGTTGTGACCAAATATTATGCTTTTCCTGAAACGAGCTGGTCAGATCCGCAATTCATCTTATCTGAGGCACAATCCGCTTTAAAAATTGCTCAACTTGAACGAGACAACCAAGAGCAATCAAAACCAGAACGGCTGAAAGATTTACCAAATTTACGACTAGCCACTGAGCGCATGTTGAAAAAAGCCGGCATCAACTCCGTTGAACAACTGCATCAACAAGGCGCACTAGCTGCTTATCAAGCGATACAACAAAGCCATTCCAGCGAAGTTAGCCTAGAGCTATTGTGGGCATTAGAAGGCGCAATTGAAAGAAAGCACTGGTCAGTCATTCCGCTTTCGCGACGCGAGGAACTTATTAAGCGTTTATCTTAAAAACACTCTCTTCATGCTTTTCAGCACTCAAACAATAATTAGTCCCTCAGCGAGTTGTATACCCAACCAACTTGCGTAGGGCTAATTATTGTCATGGTTTAACCTAAATCACACGATACCCAAATATGTTCTATTCTGTATCCATTGGATAACGCTAAATTTTGCCACTAATTAAATTTTTCCACTATAGTATAGGCCGCTCAATGACCCGAAAAATGCTGGTTGGATTGATACTACTTGCGATAGTGATCTTGCTCACTGTCAATTTACAACAATATCTCAATCTAAGCTCGATCAAACAGCACCACACTCAACTATCTCTATGGATTGATGAACATTTTGCCATCGCAGCTCTGCTCTATTTTGTTTTTTATGTCTTATTAACCGCCTTTTCCGTTCCTGGCGCGGCTGTATTTACTCTTCTTGGTGCGGCCTTATTTGGTTTTTGGATCAGTTTATTTTTAGTGTCTTTTGCCAGTACACTGGGAGCAACGATCGCCTTTTTGATTAGCCGCTATTTGCTCAAAGAATGGGTATACCGCCGCTTCTCTGATAAGTTGATTACACTCAATCATGGAATCAGTCAAGATGGTGCCTTATACCTATTTTCGTTAAGACTGATGCCTATTTTGCCTTTTTTTCTGATTAACTTATTAATGGGGCTCACCTCGATAACGACTTGGCGCTATTACTGGGTCAGCCAATTAGGTATGCTACCTGGAACGGCAGTGTATATTAATGCGGGAACTCAGTTGAGTGAAATAGATCAGCTCTCGGGGATCATATCCCCTTCTGTGTTATTTTCTTTTGTATTACTTGGCCTTTTTCCATTGCTGGCCAAATGGCTAATTAAACGATTACGCTATCAGCGGACAAAGCACCATTAATTGCTTTGCTGGTAAATAAAATCGATAGAGACTTGATTAAACAAACGCGGCTGCTCAACGTTACAGACATGGCCGCAATCAGGAATTTCTACTAATTCACTCTGCTGATGTGCTGCAACCATCTCTCTAACGGGATGAAGAAACATATAATCACACGCCCCCATTACATATAACGTAGGAATCGGTAACGCTCTTTCTTTAAAATAACGCATTAATGGATTCACTTCAGCCGTCAAGGTAAACCAGCGTTTAAACTCTTTTTGACAAAGCTTCTGGGCCTCTCTGACAAATAAGTGTCTAGATTCTTTTTGGCTTGATTGCGGCATGACAACGTATGCAAATAAGCGGTAAAGCCACATATAAGGCATGATATGTTTACTCAAGTGGCCAAGTGTCACCAAGACTTGTGAACGAATATTTAATCGAGTAACCGCTCCGCCGAGTACCATACTCTTGACACGCTCGCCAGCCAACTCTGCCATATTTCTAACAATAATCGTTCCCAGTGACATACCAACAAAGTGAGCGGACTGGATTTTGAGATGATCAAGAACACGCAAAACATCCTGCGTTACAGACTTGAAAGTATAGCGCTGAGCCAATAAATCTTTTAACAATTGATTCGACTTACCGTGCCCACGTAAATCAACCAAGAGCAAATTAAAATGCTGTTTATAGTCTTTTATCTGCTTAAACCAGATAGAAGAGCTTCCTCCTGCACCATGAACAAAAACAACCCAGTCTTTACTGGTTGGATGGGGATAAATTTTATGAAACAACAAACCTTGGGGCATGAACACCACATAAACTCAACTTACTTAGTAGAGAAGATTAGCATAATTTACCTTGTACATTTGCTCAGAGTTGTAAAAAATCATGTATAAAACATGCCGATATTGGCTCACTGACAAAGCACAGAGCGCATCAATCACGACTACGCTCAGCCTCCCTTCATTAGTAATCGAAAATTGCCGAACGATACATCTTTAAGTATTCCTGCGCTGAATCAAGCCAACTAAAGTCTTTCTGCATCGCTCTTAATTGAACCTTTAGCATTTCATCCGGATTTTGCAAATAAAATAACAAGGCTCTTTGCATCGTAATCAACAAGGCTGCCGGCGTTGGATCCTGAAAACCAAACCCTGTTGCTTGCTGAGGGTACTTATCATAGTCTTGAACGGTGTCTTTCAGCCCACCAACCTCTCGAATGATAGGCAGAGTTCCATAAGCCATACTGTATATTTGGTTTAGCCCACACGCTTCAAATTCCGATGGCATAATAAAAAAGTCTGAGCCGGCTTCAACCAAGTGAGCAAGACGATTACTATAAGCTTCAATAAAAACAAATTTGTTAGGATGGGTAGCTGCAATCTTATGTAATTTTTCAGCGATTTGAGATTCTCCCGTCCCTACGATCACCAGCTGCACTTCATTGCGCAAAAACTGATCGAGAATCGGTAGTAAATAATGGAATCCTTTTTGGTGGGTTAATCGACACACCATGCCGAACATAGGTATCGCAACTTGTGGTAATGCTAGCTCTTGCTGGAGCGCTTGCTTACTGCTTGCCTTCCCTGATTTTAAAGCATTCTCTTCTGCATGGTAAGTTTGTGGTAGATAACGATCCGTTGCTGGACTCCACTCAGAGTAATCACACCCATTGATGATTCCATGTAGATCGCGCGCACGGCGAACAAAATCGTCGACCAAACCGTGTGAACCTAATGGTGTTAACAACTCGGAAGCATAGTTAGGACTAACCGCATTAATTTTATCAGCAAAGGCAATTCCTGCTCTTAAAGTACTCACATGATCATGGCCATACTGTAAAAATTCCATTCCCGATAGATTCAATTCAGGGATAATTTCCAACTGATGATAAGAAAAAATACCTTTAAAAATAGCATTATGGACAGTTAATATGGTTTTTATGCCGCTGTAATAACCATCATCACGATAACGCGTTTTTAATAAGAAAGGGATTAATGCCGTGTGCCAATCATTCGCGTGAATAATATCCGGGTGAATGGCTAATTTAGGTAAAATATCTAAACAAGCGGCGGAAAAAAAGCCAAAACGCTCGCCATTATCGACATAGGCATGGTTCTGCTCTGCATATAAGTCTGGTCGATCAAAATATTCTTCACAATCAATCAAATAGACAGGCACCTTGTCGAGTTCAGTCAAACGAACTTGATAACGAGTATGTGGCCAATGCAATAATTCTGTTTCAAGAATAACCGGTAAATTTTGTTTTTCATCAATGGTGCGATAACCAGGTAGCACAATGGCTACCTGATGACCAAGATCCATTAAAGCCTTTGGCAGTGCCTTCGCCACATCGGCTAAGCCGCCACTTTTCACTAGTCCTTCAGCTTCTGAAACAGCGAACCAAATGTTCATTTTCTCATGATTAGAATCCAACTTTTGTCCCTTTTGCTATCACAACAATTCCTTCGTCAGAAACATGGAACCGTTGTCTATCCAGTTCTAAATCTTCACCAATAACGGTACCAGGGGCGATTTCTACATTTTTATCAATGATCGTGCGTTTAATCGTACACCCTGCACCAATTTTAACATCACCTAAAATCACCGATTCACTGATCAACGATCCATGGGCAATGTTGGTTCTGAAGCCAAGTACAGATTTATAGATTGTCGACCCTTGTACATAACTTCCTCCGGAAATTAAGCTATCTGTAATCTCCACTTTTTTCTCATCCATATCAACGAACGTGGCAGGTGGTAATGGAGGATAGTAAGTGTGTAATGGCCAACTACGGTTATATAACGAGAATGGCGCATCTTTTTGTAATAAATCCATATGAGCAGACCAGTAAGACTCTATGGTACCGACATCACGCCAGTAGGTTATTCCCTTTTCCCCTTTGATAGTATTAGTTGAGAAGTCATACACATAAACGTCACCTTGAGGAAACATTTTGGGGATGATGTCCTTGCCAAAGTCATGACTCGATTGTTCATTGGTGGCATCTTCACGCAGTTCTTTACATAGCGTTTCCGTTTCAAAGATGTAATTTCCCATTGAAACCAGAGCCCATTCTGGAGCCCCTGGAATCGATTTGGGCTGTTTAGGCTTTTCTTCAAAGCCTATCATTTTCCCATTCGTATCGACTTCAATCACACCAAATTGTGACGCTTGAGACAATGGCATGCGTAGGGCGGAAACGGTCAGTTTTGCTTCTACACGGCGATGGAACTCAAGCATTTGCCGGATATCCATCTTATAAATATGATCGGAACCGAAAATGCAAACATCATCAGCTTCAGAGATTTCGACAAAACGAAGGTTTTGATAGATAGCGTCCGCTGTACCTTCATACCAACGTTTACCATCACGCATTTGAGCTGGAATGGAATCAATAAAACGATCTCGTATACTGGAAACATTCCATCCTTTTTTCATGTGTAAATAGAGTGATTGAGATTTAAATTGTGTTAACACATAAACTCGCATTAAATCGGCATTAACGAAATTATTAAGCGCAAAGTCTATCAATCGATAGCTTCCACCAAACGGAACGGCAGGTTTTGTACGGGATTCAGTCAACGGCATCAAACGCGAACCTTCACCGCCGGCCAAAATCATTCCTAATACACCACTCATATTCTTCTCCATCATTTTCCATTGGTTTGCCGTCATGTCAAATTAGGGGGGGAATGACGACGCTTTCCTTAGTCACTGATTACATTTGTTAACCGAACTTCAGGGAAGTATAAAATGCAATCAGTTGTTTATTACTTTATCGAATTTATGTTGGAATACAAACCCCGAATACAGATTTTGTGCAGCAAGTAAGTCCGATATGTTCAACACTTCGCCTTGTTCACAAAATGAGGCGGCTTAACACCATAAACTCTAACATTTATTTCACGATTTCCATCCCAAAATAAAAAATACTCACACAAAAATAATAGAAAAATGTGACAGTTGATATAGATATATTAAAGGAGATAAATAAGAAAAAACGCTACAAAGGTAGAATATCATCGCTAAAAACTCGATTTAACTATCAATAGTGTACAATTAATAGCCATTCCCTTCCTTTAAATTTGCTCTATATCCCAACAACTGGCAGTTGCAGGTAGGCGGCAAGTAAATAAGTTCCTATGCGCATAGATAGACGCCATTAAGGTGAACGGAACGTAGCCAACACCGCTTCCGCTTCGAGTAGGGAAGGTATATTGAGAACAGTAAAAAAAGCAGCCATAGGCTGCTTTTTTACAATGAATGATTTCATTATTTGGTTTTCTTACGTTTGTCCGTAATATCCCATTGCCCTTCGTGATAAAGCGCCGTCCAACCCGACGGTTTTCCATCAATTTCAGTTCGAACATAGTGTTCTTTACTTTTACGGCTAAAACGAACAACCGTAGGGCGGCCGTCAGGATCAGCCACTGGCGCTGAGGCTAAATATTGATATTTTTCAGACAACCTTTCTTTAAAACGGACTAATTCTTCGACTAAAGGCGCACGAGTTTCTCGTGATTTAGGGAAGTTACTGGCAGCGAAAAATAGACCAGAAGCTCCATCTCTCAAAACAAAGTAAGCATCCGAGTTTTCACAAGGTAATTCTGGGAAATGAACCGGATCTTCCTTCGGTGGCGCAACTTCACCATTTTTAAGTATTTTTCGAGTGTTCTTACAGTTGTCACTCGTGCAGTCCATATATTTACCGAAACGCCCTGTTTTCAGCACCATATCAGAGCCACACTTATCACATTCAACAACGGGGCCGTCGTAACCTTTGACCTTAAACTCGCCCTCTTCCACGATATAACCTTCGCAGTTCGGGTTGTTACCACAAACATGCAACTTACGCTTACCATCAATCAGGTACGCATCCATTGCCGTTTCACAGATAGGACAGCGTTTTTTGGCACGCAATGCAGCCGTTTCGACATCCTCTTCAAGAACATTAATAATGCCCTCTTCATCGCCCAAATTAATGGTGGTTTTACACCGCTCTTTAGGGGGTAAAGCATAACCGGAACAGCCAAGGAAAACGCCGGTCGATGCAGTTCTTATTCCCATAGGACGATCACAAGTCGGGCAAAGAATATTAGTCATCACAATATGGTTCGGTTTCATTCCACCAACCGACTCATCTTGTTCTGCTTGCTCAAGATCACCGCTAAAATCAGCAAAAAAAGCATCCAATACTTTTTTCCAGTTGGCATCCCCTTCTGCGATTTGATCGAGTTTTTCTTCCATTCGTGCGGTGAAATCATAATTCATTAAATCAGCAAAACTACCATCAAGCCGATCCGTAACAATTTCACCCATTTTTTCAGCATAAAAACGGCGTTGCTCTACTTTAACGTAACCACGATCTTGAATTGTTGAGATGATCGAAGCATACGTTGAAGGGCGACCAATTCCCCGTTTTTCCAACTCTTTGACCAACGCAGCTTCGGTATAACGTGCCGGCGGCTTGGTAAAGTGCTGCTTGGGATCTAGCTTTTCAAGCGATAACCTATCACCCACTTGTACTGTTGGTAAGATTTGGTCTTCATTTTTACCTAATGGACGTTGAACCCGAGTCCAACCATCAAATTTAAGAATTCGCCCTTTCGCTTTTAAGGTAAACTCTGCCGCTTTAACACTGATCGTGGTGGAATCATATTGAGCGGGCGTCATTTGACAAGCCACAAATTGGTTCCAAATCAAGGCGTACAATTTGTGTGCATCCGCTTCCATCCCTTCCAAATCATCCGCTTTAATTTCGACACTGGAAGGACGAATTGCTTCATGCGCTTCTTGTGCTCCTTGCTTGCTTCCATACACATTTGGGCTATCCGGCAAATAGGCATGACCAAACTGTTGATCAATATACTGACGAACATTGTCTACCGCTTCAGCACTTAAGTTTGTTGAATCGGTACGCATATAGGTAATGTACCCAGCTTCATATAAGCGCTGAGCTAACATCATGGTTTTTTTTACGCCGTATCCTAAACGAGTACTGGCCGCTTGCTGTAGCGTGGACGTAATAAATGGTGCACTCGGTTTACTACTGGTGGGTTTATCTTCACGTTTACAGACTTCATAAGCCGCTTTTTGCAGGATGGAAACTGCAGCTTGTGCTTCTTGCTCATTGGTTGGCTTAAAGGGCACACCTTCTTTTTGTGCGACCAACAAACGAAAATCAGCTTGCGATTGTGTTTTTGTCTCTGCGTGAATATCCCAAAATTCTTCAGGCACAAATGCCTTAATTTCTCGTTCACGTTCAACCAACAGTTTCACCGCAACGGACTGAACTCGTCCAGCAGAGAGCCCTCGTGCCACTTTTTTCCACAGTAGAGGAGAAACCATAAAACCGACGACTCGATCCATAAATCGACGTGCTTGTTGCGCATTAACCCCATCCATGTTCAGCTCACCGGGTTGTTGGAAAGCTTGCTGAATGGCATTTTTAGTGATTTCGTTAAAAACTACCCGTTTATACCGCTTTTCATCGCCACCGATGATCTCACGAAGGTGCCAAGCGATGGCTTCTCCCTCGCGATCCAAATCGGTTGCGAGATATACGCAATCGGCGTCTTTGGCGAGCTTTTGCAGTTCATTTACCACTTTTTCTTTGCCAGGAAGAATTTGATAATTGGCTTCCCAGCCATGAAAAGGATCAATACCCATTTTTTTTATTAGGGCGTTACGCTCTTTCTCTTTTTTTAAGCGTTCTTTTTCTTCTACAGTCAGTTGTTTATTCGCTGTAGATGGAGTCTTTTTGGTCCCGGTACTACTTTGACCAGCAGTAGGCAGATCGCGTACATGACCGACACTAGACTTTACGATAAAGTCTTTACCAAGGTATTTATTGATGGTTTTAGCCTTGGCTGGTGACTCCACTATAACAAGTGATTTACCCATAATTGACTCAAATGCCCTTAATCACGATGCGAAAAATAAATCGCATGATGTTCTAAAATATTGCTTCTTTTTTTACTATCGAGCCAGACAAGCAGAAGATCAACTTGTTTTTATAAAAAAGCACTTATTTGCTCGACAAATCGACGAAAACTCGTTCCGAGCTTGAAAACCGCACATACTAATCAGAGTCTGATCTAGATGCGACAGAAAAAAAGCAAAACATGGAGCAAATCACAAAATAGTATGATTACAGAATCTTAGTTTTCCTGTTTTTGATCATGGCTTTTACGTGTCACAATCATACACTATGTCCAAAACATCATGGGAATAAAACATGAGCGATAAAAAATCCATTAGTCAATTTGATTTATTGCTGATTGCCAATCAGCTTATTCAAGAACACGAACAGTATATCGAAGGAATGCGCGCAGAAAGCGTGGAAGAAAAAGATCAGGTTTTGGTTTTTAAAGGCCCTTATTTTTTGAATGACGACGGACTACCTACTGAGAAAACAACGGCGGTATTTAATATGTTTAAATATTTAGCTCATCATCTTTCTAAAGAGTTTTCGTTACAAAAATAATCAAAGCCTCAGACGAGGCTTTAATTTTCAACTCAATGACTGATCTGGGAAAATTTTTCGAAATAATCAGGGAAGGTTTTCGAGGTGCATTTGGGATCATTAATCGTCACCGAACTATCACTCAAAGCAACTAATGAAAAACACATCGCGATGCGATGATCATCGTAAGTATCAATCATTGCATGGCGAAATGCTGTAGGCGGTGTAATGATGATGTAATCCTCACCCTCTTCCACAGTTGCCCCGACTTTACGCAGCTCTGTCGCCATCGCCGTTAAGCGATCCGTTTCTTTCACTCGCCAGTTATAAACATTACGAATGGCTGTTGTACCTTTGGCAAATAACGCCGTCGTAGCGATGGTCATTGCTGCATCGGGAATCGCGTTAAAATCAAGATCAACACCGTTGAGCTCTTTTCGGCGAGCGATCACATAATCGTCCCCCCATTCAATCTCCGCCCCCATTTTTTCTAAGGCGTCAGCAAAATGAACATCACCTTGGATGCTATTTTTACCAATCCCCGTCACTTTAACTTCACCGCCTTTAATCGCAGCGGCCGCTAAAAAATAAGAAGCCGAAGAGGCATCACCTTCAACCAAAAAATGCCCTGGGGAAACATAAGATTGACCTGCTGGGATCACAAATTGTCGGTAATCGTGGTTGATCACTTGGACACCAAATTGCTGCATGATGTGTAAGGTAATATCAATATAAGGTTTAGAAACTAGCTCACCTTCAATATTAATAATAACCTCTCCGTCAGCTAAGGGAGCTGACATTAAAAATGCCGTCAAAAATTGGCTAGAAATGGATCCGTCAATCGATACCGCTCCAGCATTTAAGCCGGTGCCACGAATACGCAGGGGAGGATATTGTTCATTTTCCAAATAGTCAATCTGAGCCCCCGCTTGACGTAAGGCATGGACTAAATGACCAATCGGACGCTCCTTCATTCTGGGTTCACCTGTCAAAGTAAACGCTCCTCGCCCTAGACAAAGTGCAGCCGCTAGCGGGCGCATTGCTGTGCCAGCATTACCTAAAAAAAGCTCTAACGGTTGTGAATGCTCAAACGGTTGTCCTAACCCTTCTATTTCACATTCTGTTTTATCTTCCGAAAGACGGTACACAACACCTAGCTGATTTAGTGCATTCAGCATATGGCGAATGTCGTCACTATCGAGTAAATTGGTCAAGCGAGTGGTACCACGGGCTAATGCTGCTAAAAGAAGCGCTCGGTTCGACACGCTTTTTGAACCGGGAAGGTTCACTTCACCATTAATTTTGGTAATTGATTTTAACGTAAGGCTTTCCATTAAAGTTGTGTTTCCTTGCACTGCCACTATGCCTATTTTTATCTAGCGCAGTAAAATTCTTGGTACTAGCAGACTACCCAAAATAACCTAAAATCGCCAGTGTTAATCGACCTTTGCCAAGGATAGCGTTTACTACCTTTCTTTATCCACACGTACGCCTTCATCAAAATATAAAATACGCACCCGATTACCGGTATGAAATAGCATATGGCTGTCGACATCTTGAATCACATCAACAAGCTTACCCGTTGAAGTGCGAATTAATATTTCGACCAAATGATAGTCAACCTGAACAGCTTGTTTTCCTTGGTGTTGAGAAATACTCGCGCCAGCCAATACCCCAACCGCAGTTGCCACTTGCTTGCCTCTTCCATCACCCAATTGGTGCCCTACTAATCCACCCACCACTGCACCAAGTAGTGTTTCCCAGCCTTGCGTTTTTGATTGAAAAATCTCTTGCTGAGAGATATAGCGGACGGTTTCCACCTGACCAAAAACAACATCATTTACTGGACGAGCTTGATTCCGTTGATAAGTGGCATTGGCAAATAGAGGAAAAATCAATAAGATCAAAATCCATCGTTTCATCTTGTGCTCCGATTAAAATAAGTGACTAAGTGATGACAATTTATCTGACCGAGTTGGCTGCGGACCATTTTACCTTCCCCTCTCCCGATATGGCGTTAACCGAACCAAATGGTTTGCTCGCCTACGGTGGCGATTTGCGCCCTATGCGTATATTGTCCGCTTACCATCATGGTATATTTCCTTGGTACGGACCAGGAGAACCGATCCTCTGGTGGAGCCCCGCCCCTCGTGGGGTCTTTAATCCTAAGACATTTAAACCCGCCAAAAGTGTAAAAAAATTTCAAAAAAAACACGCTTATCGAATGAGCCTAAATCATGCGACTGACCGTGTTATTGAGTTATGTGCAGCCGTGCGGCCGGCAAATGAAACATGGTTAAATCATGAGATGCGCAACGCTTACCAGCACTTGGCAAAACAAGGGGCTTGTCATTCCGTTGAAGTTTGGGAAAATGAAACATTGGTTGGAGGGCTATATGGGATTGAAGTCGGACAGCTGTTTTGTGGCGAATCCATGTTTAGCCTTGCGACCAATGCTTCTAAAATTGCACTTTGGGCTTTTTGTCAGCATTTTTCGCATCACCAAGGTAAATTAATTGATTGCCAAGTCATGAATCCGCATCTTAGGTCATTAGGGGCGGCTGAATTATCACGGAGCGAGTTTATGCAATCATTGCTAAGGTTAAAAGAGGTATCTGTCTCTCACTCTTGTTTTCAGCCACAATGGTTACCTTGCCCCTTAACGAATTCGATAGAGGAAAAGGATGAGTGCAGAACCGCAACAGATTAGAGTTGGCCTAACCGAAAATCATTCATGCAGTTATCTGCCTGAACGGATGGAACGGGTTGCGATCGCCCTTGATCCATCAATGAGGACGAGTGAACATTATGAGTTGCTTCTTGCGAATGGTTTTCGCCGTAGCGGGGATGTAATTTATCAACCGTATTGCGATTATTGCTCCGCTTGTCAGGCATTACGCGTTTCTGTCAATGATTTTCGGCCCTCAAAAAGTCAAAAACGCTTATTAAATAAAGCAAAAACGGTTCAATGGCAGTTGAAACCAACGATGGATAAAGATTGGTTCCCACTCTATGCTCGTTATATTGAAGCGCGTCATCAGCAAGGAAGCATGTATCCTCCGCGCAAAGATGAATTTGATAAGTTTGCATGCTCAAACTGGCTACAAACACAATACTTACATCTTTATATCTGCGGCCACCTTGTCGCGATTGCCATTACCGACATTTTACCCAATAGCGCCAGCGCTTTTTATACCTTCTTTGAACCAGAGCACTCACTCTCTTTAGGCACTTTAGCGGTTCTCGTCCAAATCGAACTATGCAAACAAATGAATAAAGGGTGGCTCTATTTAGGCTATCAAATTGATGAATGCCCTGCGATGAATTATAAAGTACGCTTTCAACCGAATCAAAAGCTAGTCAAACAGCGTTGGCAAGGGTAGAATACGCCCCAACTTTACATATTGTTGTTTTAACGGCAGAATGCGCCGTTGATTATTTTCGCCAAATTTCTAAAGAGGATTAAATGGCTAAAGAAGACGTAATTGAGATGCAAGGTACTGTCCTTGATACTCTTCCAAACACAATGTTCCGTGTTGAGCTAGAAAATGGTCACATCGTGACAGCTCACATCTCTGGTAAAATGCGCAAAAACTATATTCGTATTCTTACTGGTGACAAAGTTACTGTAGAGATGACTCCATACGATCTATCTAAAGGTCGCATCGTCTTCCGCGCTCGTTAATCTCTGATTGCCGAATGCAACAAAAACGGAGCCTATCGCTCCGTTTTTGTTGCATAAGACTAACACTTAACACTCGATTATAAAAACGCACCATATTTACGGTGCGTTTATTATTTATAAGGCCAGCCTACGGCTATTCAAATTTGTTCCAGACAAATTTATCACCCGCTTGTCGCCTACCTGCAACTTCACATTGGTTAGGTATATATTTCTTAATTCACAACTTCTTCCCGAGAACCTAAGCATTTAAAGGTGAGTTGATCATCGGCAAGCTCAACTTTGACCGTACCACCATCAACCAAAGCGCCAAATAATAATTCATTAGCAAGTGGTTTTTTCAATTGATCTTGAATGACTCGCCCCATTGGACGAGCGCCCATATCTCGATCATACCCTTTGATAGCAAGCCAATGCCTTGCATCTTCAGAGACCTCAAGTGACACGCCTCTTGCATCCAGTTGAGCTTGTAACTCAACAATAAATTTATCAACTACTTGATGAATGACTCGTTCATCTAAGCTATTAAACCAAATGATATGATCTAAGCGATTACGAAACTCTGGAGTAAAGACTTTTTTAATCTCCGCCATTGCATCATGACTATGATCTTGTTGAATCATACCAATCGATTGTTTTACCGTTTCAGCCACACCCGCATTGGTCGTCATCACTAAAATTACATTACGGAAATCCGCTTTTCGACCGTTATTATCCGTTAATGTGCCATTGTCCATCACTTGCAACAGGAGGTTAAAGACATCTGGATGGGCTTTTTCAATTTCATCAAGCAAAACGACCGCATGAGGGTGCTTAATCACAGCATCGGTCAACAAGCCACCTTGATCGTAACCAACATAGCCAGGAGGCGCTCCAATTAAGCGGCTAACCGAATGACGTTCACCATATTCCGACATATCAAAGCGTAGCAGCTCGATCCCCAATAACTTGGATAATTGGACGGTAACTTCCGTTTTACCAACCCCAGTTGGCCCTGCAAAAAGGAACGAGCCAACCGGCCGATTATCTGAGCCGAGACCTGCGCGAGTGAGTTTGATCGATTCACTCAGCACTTCTATCGCTTGATCTTGGCCAAAGACTAACATTTTCATCTTCTTATCAAGATTTTTCAAAATATCTTTATCGGATGAAGAGACCGATTTTTCTGGAATTCGTGCCATTTTTGCTACCATAGCTTCGATTTCAGCAACCCCAACGGTTTTTTTACGCCGGCTAGCAGGCATCAGTCGGACTCTTGCACCGGCTTCGTCGATCACATCAATCGCTTTATCCGGCAAATGGCGCTCATTAATATATTTTGCTGATAACTCTACTGCGGCCCGTAATGCTTTATGGGTATAGCGTACATCATGGTGTGCTTCATATTTAGGCTTTAACCCCATTAAAATCTTGGTGGTATCATCCAATGACGGTTCTAATACATCAATTTTCTGAAAACGACGTGATAACGCGCGCTCTTTTTCAAATATCGTGCTGTATTCTTGATAGGTGGTTGAACCTATACAACGTAATTTGCCACTGCTTAATAATGGTTTAATCAGATTCGCGGCATCCACTTGCCCACCCGATGCTGCACCAGCACCAATAATCGTATGAATCTCATCAATAAAAAGAATCGCGTCTTGTTCTTTCTCTAATTGTTTAAGAATCGTTTTAAAACGTTTTTCAAAATCACCACGATACTTGGTTCCAGCAAGTAACGAACCAATATCTAATGAGTAGATGACACTGTTTTGAATGACGTCAGGAACTTGCCCTTCCACAATCCGCCAAGCTAGACCTTCAGCAATTGCCGTTTTACCGACCCCAGCCTCACCCACTAAGAGCGGATTATTTTTACGACGGCGGCATAATACTTGAATCGTACGCTCAAGCTCTTTATCTCGACCAATAAGAGGATCAATCTGTCCTTGTTTCGCGAGTTGATTAAGGTTGCTAGCAAAGCTTTCTAATCGCTCATCGCCATTGGTGTCATCTAAATTCCCAGGACTAAAAGCGTCAGCAGCAGGATCATCACTCGCGCCGGAAATTTTAGTAATCCCGTGAGAAATGAAGTTCACGATATCAAGTCGACTAATATCATTTTTTTTCAGTAAGTACGCCGCGTGGGACTCTTGTTCACTAAAAATAGCCACGAGAACATTCGCGCCTGTGACTTCATTACGTCCAGAAGACTGAACATGAAAAACAGCGCGTTGTAGCACTCGTTGGAAGCTGAGAGTTGGCTGAGTTTCACGCATGTCATCATTCGCAGGGATAAGAGGCGTGGTTTGATCAATAAATTGATCCAGCTCTTGTCGTAATGTGTCAATATCAGCTTGACAGGCCAATAATGCATCCTTCGCTGCATCGTTTTCCAACAATGCCAGTAGGAGGTGCTCGACGGTCATAAATTCATGTCGTTTGTCTCGCGCTCGAGCGAACGCGCCATTTAGACTAGACTCTAGTTCTTTATTAAGCATAAGGCCTCCTTAAGGAACAACCACATTGTCTGACAAGCCTAAGCTTGCTCCATAGTACACAGTAGTGGATGCTCATTTTCCCTTGAGTACATGGTCACTTGCGCTACCTTTGTCTCTGCAACCTCTGCAGTATATGTGCCACAAATGGCTTTTCCTTCATAATGTACCCTAAGCATGACTTGTGTTGCTCTTTCGATGTCCATTGAGAAAAAACGCTCAAGAATCTCAATCACAAAGTCCATCGGGGTATAATCATCATTATTGAGTACTACGTGATACATTGCCGGGGGGCTTACCTCGGTCTTTTCTTTCTCCAGTAAATCTGAGCCTGGAGTTACCCATTCAAAGTTTCTACTCATGACGGCCATAGATCAGAGTGTTTCTCAAATTATTACCCATTGTCATCCTATCCATCAGCGCGGTTTATTCACTTAACTTGCTGTCTGTTCAGGTGAAAAACAACCCTTACCTAGAGACTAATCCAGCAATGGTACCGCTGCAAATAAAACATGACGATTCCTTATCGGTTACGGTTGTAACCGTTCAAAAAAACAGCTAAATATGCACTTAAATTCACAATATGCATTGCTATTTGCAAATTTCATTGCATTTTTCCATCCTTCATCACTCAAGCAGCACCTCTTTTAGACAAAAAACTCAATGCGCTGACCCCTTAAAGTGATTTACTTATAAAAGTGACTATCTTTATACCGCTCCCCTATTGACTGTGCTCTATCATTGACTACATTGGTCAATTAGTGAGTAAAGATTTGGCAGCGGCTAAACCAGCATTCACACCAGAAACGCTCGTTTATGGAATCAGAGGAGCGAGTATTTCTGTCAACACTATCAGTTACAAATGCATGAGGGATGTATAGCATGGCTACAGGTACAGTAAAGTGGTTCAATAATGCCAAAGGGTTCGGTTTCATTTGTCCAGACGGTGGAAATGAAGACATTTTCACCCATTATTCAACGATTAAAATGGATGGCTACCGCACACTAAAAGCGGGGCAACAAGTCGCCTATGAAGTTGAGCAAGGCCCCAAAGGCTTCCACGCCAGCAGTGTTGTTCCTATTGAAGGACAACACGCAAAATAAATCCGCTGCCATACTCGGAGTGATCGTTTTATAACTCAATCAGAGATGAACTCATCCCCAGCGTCACTGCAGATTTAATGGATAAGAATCGAATTAACGTCACCATTAACTGGCTATTGTTCCTCTTTGATACTTCACACCAAGTAACATATAAAACCCCAATATAATATTGGGGTTACTTAAATTTTCCATCAACCATTAAGCACAAGGTTAATGGTGCTCTTCATTGAGCAGATCGCCCTTCGCTGCAGATAAATATTGCATCATTGACCAATAAGTAAGAATAGTTGCAATATAGATAGCCACATAGCCCATCCAAACCATCCAGTCGTCATAACGCCAGATCAATACCCACAGAGCAAACATTTGTGTTAATGTTTTAACCTTCCCAATCCAAGACACGGCCACACTGGCTCGTTTGCCAATTTCAGCCATCCATTCGCGTAAAGCTGAAATAATAATCTCACGACCAATCATGGTCACCGCAGGAATAGTAATCCAAATAGAATGGTAATGTTCCGTGATAAGAATTAACGCAGTTGCAACGAGCACTTTATCTGCAACCGGATCAATAAAAGCCCCAAACCGAGACGTTTGACCGAGTTTTCTGGCTAACATGCCATCCAACCAATCAGTAAATCCGGCGATCCAGAAAATCATCGCGGCGGCAAAGGGGGCCCAGTTGTATGGCAAATAAAACGCCACAACAAATACAGGAATGAGGAAAAGTCTTAATAAAGACAAGATATTGGGGATGTTAAAACGCATATTTTTAGGCCCTTATTAGTTGCGGCTTTATGGTGCGGCATTTTTACTATTGTTTCAATGCTTGGTAGATATTTTCCGCCAAAGAATAACTAATCCCAGGGATTTTGGCGATTTCTTCAACAGTTGCTCGTTTAAGCTCCTGCATTCCTCCCATATATTTCAATAGAGCTTGACGACGTTTAGGGCCAACGCCTTCAATGCTTTCTAGTGAACTGGTTCGGCGAGTTTTTCCCCGTTTGGCTCGATGTCCAACAATCGCATGGTGATGGCTTTCATCTCGAATGTGTTGAATGAGGTGCAAGGCGGGAGCATCACTGGGAAGATTAAACTCTTTTCCTTCCGTAGTGATCAAGGTTTCTAAACCTGGCTTGCGAGTTATACCTTTAGCGATACCAATCAACAATGGCCGCTTAGGCCAATCTTGCCAACACTGGCTAATGATCTCATGCGCACGGTTGAGTTGTCCCTTACCACCATCGATAAAAATAACATCGGGGATCTTATCAATATCGAGCTGTTTAGAATAACGTTTTTCTAGTGCCTGTCCCATCGCTGCATAATCATCACCTCCCGTTATCCCTGTGATATTATAACGACGATACTCAGCTTTAACTGGCCCATCTTGGTTAAAAACCACGCAAGACGCGACGGTGCTTTCTCCCATGGTATGCGAGATATCAAAGCACTCCATGCGAGTAATGTTGCTCAAGCCAACGACCGATTGAAGCGCTTTAACCCGCTGATGGATTGTCATTTGATGATTCACTTTTGCCGTCATGGCACTGAGCGCATTGGTATTAGACAATTTTAAATAGCGGCCCCGAATTCCAGTAGGTTTTACATGAAAAACCACTTTACGCCCAGCTAATTGACTCAGCGCCGCTTGTAACGGCACGGTATTCTGCAATAACCCCTCATTGAGAATAATTCGGCTAGGAATAGTGCGCCCTTCATTATGACTAAGGTAATATTGGCTTAAGAAGCTTTCAAACACTTCTTGTTGCCCAGTGCGGATTGGTATTTTAGGGAAATGACTACGACTACCAAGCACCTTTCCTTGCCGAATCATCAAAATATGAATGCAAGCCAGCCCTTTTTCTTCAGCAAACCCTAGCACATCCATATCATCCATCGAATCGTCAGACACATATTGCTGTTCCTGAACTCGACGGATAGCCTGAATTTGATCTCGATATTTTGCCGCATCTTCAAAGCGCAATGCTCTGCTCGCCTGCTCCATCTTCTCGACCAAAACTTCCAGCACTTGATTATCTTTACCTTGCAAAAATAGACGCACGTAGTTCACGAGTTCAATATAATGCGTATCGGAAATGGTGTGCTTAACACAAGGAGCAACGCATCGACCAATCTGATACATCAAACAAGGACGAATGCGGTTGCTATATACGCTATCTTCACATTGACGGACAGGAAAAATCTTTTGAATTAAATGCAACGTTTCACGGACGGCACCGGAATCAGGATAAGGACCAAAATATTCCCCTTTGCGCTTCTTCGCTCCCCGATGTAAAGACAAACGGGGGTGTTTATGAGCACTGATAAAAATATACGGGTAGGACTTATCATCACGCAGCAATACATTATATTTAGGTAAGTACTGCTTAATATAATTATGTTCGAGAATAAGCGCTTCTGTTTCCGTGTGTGTCACTGTCACATCAATTTTGTCAATATGACTGACTAGCGCTCGAGTTTTTTCGCTATCGACTTTGCTACGAAAGTAACTGGATAAGCGTTTTTTCAGATCTTTCGCTTTACCAACGTAAATCACCTCAGCGTCGGTATTATACATACGATAAACACCGGGCTGATGGGTGACCGTTTTTAAAAAAGCGTGCGCATCAAACTCAGACACTATAATTTCTCGGTATCGAGCATCCCATGCCGAATCGCCAAATGAGTCAATTCAACATCACCACTTATGTCTAATTTAGCAAAAAGACGATAACGATAACTATTGACTGTTTTTGGACTCAGGTTCAGTTGATCTGAAATGTCGGTTACTTTTTGTCCTTTAGTGATCATCATCATAATTTGAAGTTCACGCTCAGACAGGCCTGCAAATGGATTTTCAGAAGCGGGTGAAAACTGGCTTAATGCCATTTGCTGAGCGATTTCAGGAGAGATATATCGCTGGCCACTATTCACAATACGAATAGCATTCACCATTTCATCGGGCGCGGAACCTTTGGTTAAGTAGCCCGCCGCTCCGGCTTGCATCACTTTGGTTGGAAACGGATTCTCAGTATGAATCGTCAGAACAATAATTTTAACATCTGGATTTAGACGCAAAATTTTCTTGGTCGCTTCTAAACCGCCAATACCTGGCATGTTCATATCCATTAATACGACATCAGTATGGTTGCTACGGCACCATTTTACTGCATTTTCACCGCTATCAGCTTCCCCTACTACGTTCATTCCACGGACGTCTTCAATAATACGTCGTATCCCTGTGCGAACCAGCTCGTGATCATCTACAAGGAAAACATTGATCAAACTTGTATCTCCACGCTTATCTATTCGCTCTGTTATCACAACGATGGACAACAGTATGGCTGCTTAGTTTAACCTAAATGGCTAACCTGCTGCCAATGAATATGTGCCTAAAGCTAAATTTTGGCAAGAATTTCTTTAATAATCTGTGGGATGACATGCGCATTTAACGCTTATATAACCTGATAAGCATAGTTTTGAGCAATTTGATGTAACCACCGATCTAATTTGAACACACAGCAATGGAACCAGTGCAACAAAATCAATACAAAAATTGAAATAAATCACTATTTTTAGTTGAAAATGCAGCTTATTTCATATATTTATATTGGCGGTCAATCAATGTTATATCTGACACTTTTATGATTAGTGAAATGTTTCTCAAAACTAATCCGTGAATGATTCCATTTGTATTGATACTAAAATGATAATTAAGGGAAACTTATGAAAAAATTACTTGCAGTGGCCGCTCTAGCGGTACTTCCTCTTTCCAACGCGGCTATGGCAGACTCAGACATTGGTTGTGGTTTGGGTACCATGATCTTTGATGGTCAACAAGGTAAAGTGTTTAAAGTGCTTGGTGCAACCACCAACGGTACTTCAGGCAACCAAACCTTTGGTATCACTTTCGGTACGCTTGGTTGTGATGGTACTGGCACCATCGATTCTGCGCAAAAATTAGCACTCTTTATTGACGGTAACTTAGACAATCTCGCTCGTGATATCGCACGTGGTGAAGGTGAAACGCTAGCGACACTTGCTGAAGTTTGGGGTATCCAAGAAGCAGATAAAGCGACATTCAACCACATGGCAAAAGAAAACTTTGCCCACGTATTCGAATCTGAAAATGTAACGTCTCAACAAGTGTTTGCTAACTTAAATACTTTAGTTGCACAAGATCCAGCGTTAGCCGCTTACTCAATCTAAGTGACTGACACACGAAGTCTCCCAACTTCTCGGTTGTAAAGCTGACTTCGTTGCTCAATAAACGTTATTAGTGCCCGTCAGGGCACTTTTTATTGCTCGGCACATCACAATAATGACTCTATCGGCATGAGACTCTCTTTTATTACTCGTCGCAGTTTACTTTCCTGTTGCCTACTCGCAAATGGGTTGCTATTCAACTCGAGCGCTTTGGCTCGTTCCCAAGTGGATATTCCATCCCTAGCCCAGCATCCATACTGGCTAAAACTTGGGCATTACTTACCTTCTTATCTGTCAGGTTATCGCAGTACAATAGATTCTCGCGAGTTTTTTCTCGCTCACAATGGAAAGCAAGATCCAGAAGCAGAGTTAAGAGCAACGCTTGAGCAGCTTTATCACTCAGAGACTGCTATCGCACATCAAGCACGTTGTACTTATCCAGCCCGATATCGTTGGATTGAGTCTCAATATGGCAACGATGATGTCACGCTTAACTGCCCTGAATTAGACAATTGGCGCACCGTGATTGACCCAGCAGGGATGACACTCATTTTCCCGACAGCATTTATGAATAATCCTTCCTCCATGTTTGGTCATACCCTACTCAGAATTGATGCGAAAGATCAAACTCGTCATAAAGAATTGGTTGCGTTTGCGATTAATTTTGCGGCCGAGCCTGAAAGTAATGACAATGCTGCATTGTATGCTATGAAAGGGTTGTTTGGTGCTTATCCCGGTCGATTTACCGTCATGCCGTATTATCGTAAAGTGCGTGAATACAATGACATTGAGTCTCGTGATATTTGGGAATACCCACTTAATTTAACCGAACAAGAAGTCGAGCGGGTGCTACTGCATTTGTGGGAAATGCAATTAGCCGAGTTTGATTATTATTTCTTGGACGAAAACTGCTCTTATCAACTGCTTGCTTTGTTACAATTGGCCCGTGATGACTTACAATTAGTCGCAGATTTTCCACTACAAGCCATCCCTTCAGATACTGTCGGTGCATTAGCGAAACAAGGACTTATTGCCACACCACGTTATAGAGAGTCTTTTGGCACGCGTTTAATGCATCAATCACAACAAGTCTCTCCAGAGCTTTTTCAAGCCGCAAAACTGGCGACCCAAGGTCAATTTCCTGATCCTAACCAGTTTAACGATCAGGAATTGGCCACCATTTATGAATTTGCCTATGAATGGCTCAATTTTCAATTGTATGATCAAGGCTTGGAACGCGATCCTACTGCGCAGCGACTAACCAAATTGTTACGACTGCGTAGCCAAATCAACGCCCCATCACCTTTTGAGCCCGTCCCGATACCGGCTTTTTCTCCTGAACAAGGGCATGGTTCGGCACGACTCGGCATTGGTGGCCAATATTGGCACCATACACCATCAGCGTTGAATCTTGAGTGGCGCGCCGCCTATCACGACTTATTCGATGCTCAACAAGGCTTTATTCCTGGCGCGCAAATTAGCTTTTTGGATCTGCAATTAAGCCAAGACCAAAATAGCACCACGCGTTTAGAAAAGTTGTATCTGCTTGATGCCATGACGGTAGCGCCAAATCACAATCTATTCTCTAGTGCATCATGGAATATGCGAATTGGCTTTGACCGTCAGCCGAGTCAACAACAACGTCAAGGACGATGGTTTTTGCAAGGTGGTTATGGACAAGCGTGGGGCGATCCTAACCGTCTGCATGGCTATGGATTAGCATCATTGGCATTCAATCATGGTTCATTGACCGATTATCGTTTCACGACTGGTGCGGGAATTGAGGCTGGCTTACTCTGGCAAGCAGCAGATAAGCACCGTTTAGGGCTACAAGGACAATACTTAGCTTTATTTAACAGTCATGCTGATCATCATAGCCAGCTTAATTTGACTTGGAACTGGAGCCTTGCTCGCCATTGGGCACTGCGCAGTGAAGTTCGCTATCAGCATTGGCAACAAGAAGAAATGAGTGCAAAAGTCACTGGTTATTTTTATTACTAAGTGCCAAAAGTAAATCGCAGTGACCCATTATAATCATGTTCACTTTAGTTTATAAATATCATGAAATTGGTAAGGTTCACTGCCAGACCGACCTCAACGCGTCCTGACGCGAATAGCAGAAGATGATATTATCTTCTGCTATTTTTTAGGTATCCCCAAACGACTTGCTGTAGCAGGTAGACGACTAGCAGCAAAGGAAGATATTTTCTGCCTAAATACTGCCATCAATAAGGTTGACCGTGACTCTCGAATCAGGTTTTGTTCTCACTCGTCAAACAAGAGATATCAATGGCAAAAGCCATATTGAGCTGTGGCTGGCGACAGATCAAGGGCCAACACAGTTGATTATCGAGGGCGAACAAGCGGTGTTCTTTATCGAACAAACGCAGATTCAAGCTTGCCAAGCCATCGCCAAACAACAGCAAATAGCCGTTGATGTTCGGCCTCTTGAGCTTAAAGACTTTAACCAACAGTCACTGGCAGGTTGTTATTTTGCGAGCCATTATCAAGCATCCAAACTGGCTCAAGCGCTCCAGCATGAGAATATCATCACTTTAGAAGCCGATATTAAACTGGCGGATCGCTATTTAATGGAACGATTCATTCAAGGCAGCCTTGAGTTTACCGGCACCATAACCCACTACGGCGACTATCGCCAAGTCCGTCAAGCAAAATGCCGACAAGCCGACTATTTACCACAACTCCATGTGGTTTCATTAGACATTGAATGCTCAGAGAAAGGCTTACTCTACTCCATCGGCCTGCATAGCCCCATCGACAGCCGTGTGATCATGGTCGGCCAGCCACAGTCCGCTGAAACCACTATCGAATGGGTCAGCGATGAATATCACTTACTGAGTGCTTTAGTCGATTGGTTTCAACGCTTTGATCCGGACGTGATCATTGGCTGGAATGTGATTGATTTTGACTTTCGCTTACTGCATAAGCGGGCCGAATGGCATCAATTAAAGCTGAAAATTGGCCGAGCTAAGCAGGCCAGTTATTTTCGATCAGCTGCGCAAACGAACCAAGGCTTTATTACCATTCCCGGACGCGTAGTACTGGATGGAATCGATACCTTAAAAACCGCCACCTATCAGTTTCGCTCTTGGTCTTTAGAGGCCGTGTCCCGTCAACTGTTAGGAGAAGGTAAAGCCATTACTCAGCCGCACGATAGAATGGAAGAAATCAATCGCCTTTACCGACAAGATAAACCTCAGCTCGCCCACTACAATCTGCAAGATTGCATTTTAGTTGAGAAGATTTTCCAACATACCCATTTATTGGACTTTGTTATTCAGCGCTCTCGATTAACCGGATTAGAGTTAGATAGAATTGGCGGTTCAGTCGCTGCGTTTACAAACCTCTATCTGCCTCAACTACACCGTGCTGGGTATGTTGCGCCCAACCTGCACTCCGAAAACTGGATGGCCAGTCCAGGTGGTTATGTCATGGACTCTCGCCCTGGCTTGTATGACTCAGTCCTACTACTTGATTTTAAAAGCCTTTATCCCTCAATTATCCGCTCGTTTTTAATTGACCCTTTAGGGCTGATTGAAGGTCTACCACTTGAGATCGGCAATAAACCACATCAAGCGGTCGCTGGATTTCGTGGCGGCCAATTTCATCGTCAACGCCATTTTCTGCCGGCAATGATCGAAGCACTGTGGGCCGCTCGGGATATTGCTAAGCAAAACAACGAGCCCGCCTTTTCGCAAGCGATCAAAATTATTATGAACTCCTTTTATGGCGTACTTGGATCCTCTGGCTGTCGGTTTTTTGATACTCGTCTGGCTTCAAGTATTACCATGCGCGGCCACGAAATCATGAAGCAGACCAAAACCTTAATTGAGGCGCAAGGTTATCAGGTCATTTATGGTGATACCGATTCAACCTTTGTTTCATTAGGTGGCGCATTTAGCCAAACACAAGCAGACAAAATCGGACGTGACTTGGTCTGGCACATTAACCAGTGGTGGGCAACCCATCTTCAGCAAGCCTACGGATTAAGTTCTTTTTTAGAACTAGAGTATGAAACTCACTACCGCAAATTTTTAATGCCGACCATTCGCGGCTCAGAAACGGGATCGAAAAAGCGCTACGCTGGCCTGATTGGTGAGCCCGGCGCGGAAAAAATGGTATTTAAAGGCTTAGAGAGCGCCCGCAGCGATTGGACGCCTCTTGCCCAACGTTTTCAGTCTGAACTGTATTGGATGATATTTCACGATCAGCAGCCCGATGAGTATATTCGCACGACCGTTGAGCAAACGTTGGCTGGAGAGTTTGATCAGCAGCTAACCTACCAAAAGCGCCTGCGACGCAAGCTGCACGAGTACCAAAAAAACGTGCCTCCTCAAGTACGCGCCGCTCGCCTAGCAGATGAAATCAATGCGCGTTTGGGCCGAGCTTTACAATATCAAAACAAAGGCACGATTGAATACTGCATGACACTTAATGGCCCGGAACCTAAACAGTACTTATCGAGCCCTATCGATTATCAGCATTACATTGATAAACAACTCAAACCCGTTGCCGATGCGATTTTGCCTTTTATTAACCGTCAGTTTGAGCAAATTATCGCGCCGCAACTCGGGTTATTTTAACTCCGAGAACATTAACCTATCTTAAATTCAGTCTTTTGGTATTGCTTAACTAACCAAGGGCCAAAGCTATCTAATAAACCGATCACCGAACGCTTGGCGATCACTCGCCCTTTCAGTAGAATCTTTAAACGGTCAATCTCGGTTTGTTTCTCTGGGTAATAACGTAAAAACTGCTCGCCACACTGCCGTGGATCATCAAACCAATTTTTGTCTTGATACATCACCAATGAATAACTGGCGCGCAGTAGTTTTTTAGCAATAATCTGTTGTGCTTGGACTTGCTGATCATCACGCTTCGCTTTGACAATACTCTCACGATAGAACAATAACCAATCTTCAACATCCATATTCCAATGTTTAGCAATTTCCCAACTCGGCTCATAGTCACCAAAACATTCTGCAAGGTTATCGCCATAAACACAAACACTGCAATGACGTAACAAGAAGCCCCAAGAAAATAAACTGTCTAAACTTGCCACCTCTTTTACTTCCGCAGTTTTAAAACTGACATCAGTGATAAACGCAAAGCGTTTTTGAAAACGCCAGCGAATGGTATTAATTAACGCTGTTCGAGTCTCTTCAATCGAACCATAAGTCACCACAATCACATCCAAGTTAGAATGATGAGGACGGGCGGTTTTGCGTGCCACGCTACCATACAAATACACACTATGTAATTGTTTGCCTAATCCGGCACGTAATAAAGCGAGTAACTCTTTAATCGCGGGTTGATAAGCGGTTTGAAAAAGTTGTTGGGGGTCGATTGGCGACAAGGTCATGCCGGAAAATAACTCTATAAGCTCAACATAAGGTTATGATCTCTTATGCGTTAGCTTGAAGCAATAGTCAAAACATGACTAAACCGATTTGATTAGGCTTGTTAATCGTAGTGCAAGTATTTCTTTTCTAGTGAAGCTTTAGTTATAATGCGCCGAAATCAAGCACAAAGGGTATTTTCCATGCCAAAAGCAAGTGAACTAAAAAAAGGTTTTGCCATTATTTCTAACGGCAAGACATTGTTAATCAAAGATATTGAAGTGACGACTCCCGGTGGTCGAGGGGGTTCTAAAATCTATAAACTGCGTTGCACAGACTTAACCACGGGGGCTCGTGTTGACGAGCGTTATAAATCTGACGATTTTCTTGATACGGTAGAGATGAACAAACGCAACGTTTCTTTCTCTTATGTCGATGGTGATGATTATATCTTTATGGATAATGAAGATTATTCACAGTTCACCTTCAAAAAAGCAGATATTGAAGATGAACTGCTGTTTATCACTGAAGAAATTCAAGGTCTGCAAGTGGTCTTGGTTGATGGTGCTCCCGTTGCGATTGAACTGCCTTCTTCGGTAGAGATGGTCATTGAGGAAACCGATCCTTCCATTAAAGGAGCATCGGCATCTTCACGAACCAAACCGGCTCGCTTTGCGACAGGCCTCGTTATCCAAGTACCTGAATATATTGCAACCGGTGATCGTGTTGTTATTAATACGGCAGAACGCAAATTTATGAACCGAGCATAATCATGGCTGAATTGCTCAGTTACGATAAAGCCATCGACACCGCTTACGACATTTTTTTAGAAATGGCGGAAGATAATCTTGAACCCGCTGATGTGCTACTTTTCGTCGCTCAATTTGATGAACGTGGCGCAGCTGAAGTGGTTGATATTAGTGATGATTGGGATGCGGAAGTTGGCTTTAGCGTCGATAAAGAGCGCTATGCTGAAATACGAATTGGCTTAGTGAACGAAACCAATGACGTATTAGATGATGTTTTTGCGAGCTTATTGCTAAGCCGCGATCCAACGCATAAATCTTGCCATATTCGCTGGAAACGTGACTAACGTTAGTCATGTCAACCTAACCGTCAAAATGCCAACTTATCACGAGCTGGCATTTTTTATGCGGTGACCAAACCACTTGACGTGACAGGTAACAAAAAGAGTCGTTATTCTACTAACTGATAATGAATCACATACAGTTGCTTTATTCCTGGGTAAATATCGCTGATCACCTGTTTCAACTCCGTTAGCGTCATATTTTCCTGCTGAGCATGAAACTCATTTAAGTCATCAAACTGGATGGGTTCAACATTAATGATTTTTAAGCGACAAAACCAACGGCCTTCCTCTAACGTACTGACTTCAACAATGGAATTGGGTTGATAATTTTTCTCACTTTCATCACGGATGGTAATCACTTTTTTCCCTGCTAGAATATCGCTTTCAAAACGTGAGAAAAAGGTCATTTGAGTGGGAATGGTCGCTGATGGCGTTAACATATTTTACTATCCAATAAGGCAATGGCTAAATTAATGGCCGATTAAGTGTCAGGAATAGACCTCGATTTTACACTAACCAAGCGTTAATTCACTCGATTTAGTTTCCCCAGCGACACCAGTTAACACTGATTGGACCATTAAAACTTTTCTTGGGGCTATAATCGGTAACAGTTTTTATCGACAAGTATTCATTATGCTCAAACCTTATTTTTCATCGACTGAACATCAGTTCCAATTTACTCGTCAACAAGCCAGCCACTTTGCAAAAAAAGTTGCCGGTGATTTTAATCCGATCCATGACGAAGATAGCAAGCGTTTCTGCGTACCAGGCGATCTGTTGTTTGCCGTGTTATTGAAAAAAACGGGCATCAGCCAAAAAATGCGCTTTAACTTCTCAGGAATGGTCAGCGATGGCGTTGCGCTGCATGTCGAAAGTCAATCTAGCCAAATGAGTGCATTGGTCGATCAATCGGGTAAAGAGTATCTATTGATGCAACGCGATGGTGATGTGTGCCATGACCCAATATTTATTGAGCATGTGATTCAAAACTATGTGCAGTTTTCTGGGATGAACTTTCCACATATTCTGGTACCGCTCATGGAGCAGCAACAAGTGATGATCAACTGCCAGCGGCCACTGGTCATTTATGAAAGTATGGAAGTGGAATTTGAGCGGCTGGATCTAAGCCAACCGGAAGTGGAGTTTAGCGGTGCCACCTTTGATGTGAATGGTAAACGAGGCGTCGTCACCTTGAACTTCACCTTTAATGATCAAGGCCAATTAGTCGGTAAAGGCACGAAACGGATGGTGGCTAGTGGGCTCAAACATTATGTTCAATCAGATATCGATGATCTCGTTCAGCGTTTTAATGATCGTAAACAGCAGTTTTTGGCTGGATTAGCGCAAGCGGCGTAAACCACTCTGCTCCACCGACTTCGGTGGAGCAATCTAATTATATCCAACGCCTAACCCGTGATTTATAATTCGTGTATGCTGTGCCAAATACCCGTTCTAACACCCGTTCCTCAGGCTGAATTTGAAAACGATTCATATAAAGCACAAAACATATCACAATAAAACCGCCCCCCCAGTTTTGATGCCAATAAGCGCTCCCAACAATCAATAATAGTAACCCCAAATACATCGGATTACGGCTAATATGAAAAATACCAGAATCGACTATCGTCACTGCCTGTTCAGGCTTAGTGGGGTTGACCGTTGTTTTCGCTAAACGAAACTGTAGCACAGCGGCCAAACCAACAATCCCAGATAAGACAAAACAGAGCGCAAAAATTGCTTCTCGATACGGAAGATTCATATTGGCATATGGAATAAAATAAGGCAGTCGATTAATCAACACCAGAGTCACTAAAAAAAGGGCGACTGGCGGGATTTTCAATTCTAAATATCGCATCTTGACTCCTCAGGTTTATTGACCTTTCCAGCTGTTTTACAACGATTTGTGATTTATTTACACAAGGCAGAGACTTTAAAATGTGGTTACTTTACATGATAAGCTGATAACGCCATAAAAAGGAGCCACGAACGCTGGCCGAGGGGTCAACCGCCCCGAAAAACGCCCTCGATGAGGGCGAAAATACTCAAAACTTACGTCAGGTTTAAATGCCAAACAACCGTCAAACCGATGGCCTCTTAAATCAATTGCAGTAAAGCCTGTAGTGGATGTTTCGGTTGTATTTTTTCGAACCGTTTTACTTGGCTACGGCAAGAATACCCAGTCACTAAACAGCGATCTTTAGGTAACTTATCTAGGGTTGGTTGCCAGCTCAATGCATAAATATCTTTGGACATTTGCAGTTTATCCAGCTCATGTCCAAAGGTGCCCGCCATCCCACAACACCCCACAGCAACAGCTTGTAGCACTGCACCAAAATGATTAAATATTGCCATCCACTCCTTTTCTGCATTAGGCAATTTAGTTTTTTCGGTACAATGCGCTAATAAATACCAAGGCTCAGTATCGCCCATCTCTTTGCTATTAAACTCACTCAAACGCGGTAACAACCATTCATGTACAGTGAGCACCTCAAAATCACCACGCTCATCGCCTAACATTTCCACATATTCATCGCGATAGCAAAGGACTAACGCTGGATCAACTCCAACCATCGGGATATTAAGATCCGCCACCTGTGATAAAAATCCTGCTGCATTTTCAGCAGTTGAACGAAATTGCTTCAGGAACCCTTTGATATGCTGCGCCTTACCATTGGGTTTAAAGGGTAATAAAATAGGATTTTTACCTAATTTAACCAACAGAGCGATAAAGTCTTCAACCACTCCCGCATCATAATAGCTCGTAAATGGATCTTGAACGATAATAACGTGCTGCTCACGTTCTTGTTGACTCAACGACATCAAATGTTGCATATCAAAAGCAAGCAGCGGGTGGCGACGTATTCGAGCGGCTAACGTAGGCACTGATAATAACGGTGTATCCACATAACCAACGGTCTTGGCGGTTAAACTTCTTACCCATTTTTGAGCGACAACACCATTCACGACTCTAGGCGCTTTAGCCATTATAGGGAGCAGGGTTTCGATATTCGCCACTAAATAGTCTTTCACTGGACGAGGATAGCGCGAATGATAAATATTCAGAAAACGTGAGCGAAAACTAGGAACATCGACTTTAATGGGGCACTGGCTAGCGCACGCTTTACAGGCTAGACAACCATTCATAGCTTCATACACTTCATGAGAGAAATCATACTGACGATGCTTTTGTATTCCATGGCGTACGCGGTCAAGCAACGTTTTTATCGTCGCGGTTTTCTGTAATGTTTGCTGTTCTAAATCTAGAATATCAATGCCTTGCTCGGTCAATTGACGCAACCACTCACGCACTAATCCTGCGCGACCTTTTGGAGAATGACGTCTATCGGCAGTAACCTTCATTGATGGGCACATCGGGGAACTGGTGTCGTAGTTAAAACACAAACCATTGCCGTTGCATTCCATCGCTTGTTTAAAGCTATCACGGACTTTGACATCAATTTGTCGGTCAAAATAACCACGTTTAGTACCTGATACTTTAACCAACTCAAAATTGCTATTGAGCGGAGTACAGATTTTACCCGGATTCATTTTATTATGTGGGTCGAAAGCCGCCTTAACCCGCCGAAGTTCGGTAAATAATTCTTCGCCAAAAAATTCAGGCCCATACTCTGAACGATACCCTTTACCGTGCTCACCCCACATTAAACCGCCATATTTAGCGACTAATTTCACGACCTCATCCGACACTTCATGCATCAATAGCTCTTGCTTTGGATCGCACAAATCCAATGCCGGGCGTACATGTAATACACCGGCATCGACATGACCAAACATACCGTAGGCGAGACCTTTACCATCAAGCAACGCTCGAAACTCAGCAATAAAATCGGCAAGATGTTCCGGAGGAACACACGTATCTTCAGTAAACGCGACAGGTTTGGCTCGCCCTTTTGCTGCTCCCAACAAGCCGACCGCTTTTTTACGCATATTGTAAATTCGATTAACACTAGCGAGATCACTGCACACTTGATAGCCAATAATACCAGCTTGCTGATTCGCCATCATATCGTCTAGCCGCGCAGTCAATTGAGTGACCAAAGCGCTCACCGTGCTTTCATCATGATCGGCATATTCCACCATGTTAATCCCTTGCATTTCTTTGCCAGGGACATCGGTAAGGAGATCGTTAACACTGTGCCAAACGATATCCTCTTTTGCTAAATTAAGCACTTTAGAATCGACCGTTTCTACTGAAAGGGCATTCGCTTCCACCATCAACGGCGCATTGCGCAACGCTGAATCAAAACTGTCATATTTTACATTAACTAACGTACGAGCTTTAGGAATTGGAGTGAGATTCAGTTTTGCTTCAGTAATAAAAACCAAAGAACCTTCAGCCCCGCATAATACGCGGGTGAGATTAAACTGGTCGTTCTGTTCATTAATGGCATTTTTTAGATCATAACCGGTTAAAAAACGGTTTAAGGGTGGAAATTTTGCGAGAATTTGCTCTCGATGACGACGACAAACGTCTTCTGTCACCCGCTTGGCAATAAAGGCATACTCTCCCTCTTTCGGCTCGCCCCGTGACCCATCAGTTTCCCAAATAGAACCATCGGCAAACACCGCTTGCAGCGAAAGTACATGATCGGAGGTTTTACCATACTTGAGTGAACCTTGTCCGGAAGCATCCGTGTTGATCATCCCGCCGAGAGTTGCTCGATTACTGGTTGAAAGATCAGGCGAGAAAAAAAAGCCGAATGGACGCACTGCGTCATTTAGTTGATCTTTGATCACTCCCGCTTGTACTCTCACCCATCCCTGCTCAGGATTGATTTCAAGTATTTGATTCATATAGCGAGAAAGATCAACCACAACCCCTTTGGTTAATGACTGACCATTAGTACCCGTCCCACCGCCACGCGGGGAGAAGGTTACTCGTTCAAATTCTGCCTTAACACTAATTTTACCAATCAGTGAGGCGTCATGCGTGGACTTTGGATAAATAACCGCTTGTGGTAACTGTTGATAAACACTGTTGTCGGTCGACATTGCTAAGCGGCTTGCATACTGTGTTTCTATATCACCGCTAAAACCTGCCGTTTTAAGCTCATGTAAAAACGTTAACACAACAGGGTCAACATCAGATTGAAGATGAAGTCTTGGTAACATTTGCTTCCTGCCCGTACTACGCTGATCCAATCAGCATTGGCTTATGGGTTAGTTTGATTTTATTCTTTGAATCTGATCACTTTACAACATTTAAAAAGGTGATCAAATCAGAATCTCTGCTACACATCCGTTGAAAGGGTATTTTCTTATGTTATGACCTGTTTATATCGCCAAACATTTGCAAATGTCCGTTGACAACCCACCCATAACCAGACATAAACGCTATGATTATAAAATGTGCGCAGCTATCTGGCTGCTTACTACCTACTAAACGAGGAAAAGGATCATCCCATTTCCGCTAAAAATGAGTCTCTACGGGTGTAGTTATGAAAAAGAATAAAATTGTTACCACAGAAGACATCTTACTAAAACTTTGCCAATCCGTTTCTTCGGTGCTGTCAGCTGCGACAGATACCCATATCACCTATTCTGCAATGGTACAGAAGATTAGCAAAACCTCACTCAAACCAGATTTTGGCTGTTTTGTCTTATTTGATGGCGGGTTTTCAGGTTTAGTCGTGATTAACTTTACCGCCAAAGCCGCCTTGGAAGTATATTCTCAATATATGCGAAATATGGGCATACCCGAGGAAGAACTTGCCGTGTTACACACATCCGATGAAGTGGGAGATGTGTTAGGCGAATTAATGAACCAGTTAGTGGGTGATTTCACTAACAAGGTGCGTAAAGAACTACAAACCAATATTACTCAAAATCAGCCCAAAATGTTGTCATTAAATAAGCAAGTTATCTTATCGGTAGACACTAATCTCGACCGACCACAAGCTCGTCGTGTTACATTCTCTACTGAAAATAACCATATTTTTTATTTAGAACTTGCTATGGATAAAACGGAATTTATTCAATTAGAAGAATTTGAGGTACAAGATGATGAAAGCCCGGATTCCATCCTAGAGGCAACTCGGCAAAAAATGTCATCCGAACCGAAAAAAAACGAAACGCCTAATGCAGACTTGGCTTCCGATTTGCTCGATGAACTCGGCCTATAATAGGCTCAACATCGTTAGATAATCATGAGCGGTTGTCCTTTTCATCATATGACTATCGCTCACTCCCCTCTTCTTGCATAAATAACAGTTGAGTCAGTATATGTCTGGCCTACTGTGCTTTAATTTCTGCAATAAAAACGGTAAAATGTCTGACTTTTCTCAACGCCATGGAACCGTTTTTATAACTCGATGGATAAACAAAAAGCCTTAAAGAAAATTGCCAAATGCCTTGAATTAGGCAATTCAGCTAATGTGAATGAAGCCGCGAATGCTATCAAGATGGCTCATCGGCTTATGCTCAAGTATGGTCTAGATAAAGACGATATTGAGTTTATTAAAATGGGGAAAACACAATCAACCCACTTACTCCCCGCCTCTATTAGCGCTGGAATTCTGCGTGTGATTCGAGGCATCAATACTAAATTTGGCGTCGAGGCGGTATTACTTAATCACAAAGGCTTAAAGCGGGTTGAATTTATTGGTGAAGCCGATCGTGCCATCTTTGCCGCCTTTGCTTTTGACATTATCTACCGTGAAATGAATGAACAAACGGGACAATTTCGTAACAGTTTCGCAGGCAGTGGAACTCCCACCAGTGAAGTCTCGCGTCGAGTTAACTCATTTCTATCAGGTTGGGTTGAAGGCGCTTTAGAAAAACTACCGACCATCACGCCTGATGAAGACTCAACCAATAAAATTAATAATTATATTGATAAAGAATTTCAAAATATTGATAGAGAAACCTTTAAACAGCAGCTCAAAGAGGCTATGAAAAATCTAACGGCTGACTATGAAGTGGGATTAAAAAAAGGACGAAAAGTATCCGTAAATCGCCCCATCGACGGTGCACAAACACCGAAGTTATTAAAGTAATCGGGTTTATGAGTTCTAGACATTAGCCGCTGATACGATGACGCACTAAAACAGCTCACTCAAGTAAGTGACTTAATCTCATTCACAAAGCCCTATTTGGGCTTTTTGCTATTCTCACTACCCTATAGGAAATAATAGGCTAAAAAATTCTATAATCAGCTAAGGTCACCAAAATCACTGTAGCTTCAAGTCGCAAGGGTATCAAATGAAACCGTTGATGTCACAACTCCTCATATTACTGATGCTGATTCCCTCTCTCAGCCACGCTAACCAAGTGCAATTATGGCAAAGCCAAACAAGACAAAGTAACACCCAACCTACGCAATACACCTCACACACCAGCGTCGAGCACCACACAACACCAGATAATCTCTATCAGCTAGAGCAAGCCGCGCAGCAAGGAGACACATCAGCGATGGAGCAATTAGCTGATCACTATTTAGCTGATACTCATCAGCCAATGCACACAGCGCAAGCACTACGTTGGCTGATTAAGTTAGCAAATTTAGGCAATACTCAAGCTGCCATGACCATTGGTGAAATGTACCAACGGGATGTTCCTTTCCCTGAAGCATTAACAATGGCGGAACTTTGGCTCTATAGCGTTGCCGATCGCGACCCTGAAGCCGAACGTCATTATTCTTTGATTTTACAAAAGAAATTCAACCGGCAACGAGCAAAACAGATTGCCAATATTAACGCATTAGAGCAAGCAAACGTCGATTCAGGCTTACAAACATTACCAACTCCTGATATCTCACAACGTAGCCCTGCTAATTCATCAAAGACTTATCCGCTGATCATTGGCTTACTACTGATAATTATTGCTGCGACGCTGTCATGGTCTTTTTTACTGAAACCTGATTTGCGCTTATCTAGCACACTTCCGAGTAACCAAATAGAACAATTACATCAGCAATTACGTGGACAAGCTCAAATGATCCAGCAACAAAAACAGCAATTAAATAAGCTTTATCGAGAGCTTTCTCGTCGTCAGCAGAAAGATGGCGAACAACAATGGAAACTCGCCTGTGCCTTGTTTGGCTTTAATCCAGACCAACTCCCGAATGAACGTATGATTAAAGCACGCTATAAGCAACTTTCAAAAATTTATCACCCAGACTCACAAGGCAGCAATGCTGAAATGCAAAAACTTAACGAATCACTCAAACTAATACTACAAAAAACCAACAAATAAATACAGGTCAGGTACTAAACTTGTTTAATCCTCCCGTTTCTTTGAATTAATTTTGTAATCCGACCGATTCTTGTCGCAATAAAATAACAAAAAGTTAACTTAATGCTGCTTTTATGTGATAATACGCCGCGATAAAAAAACAAGATGATCAAGGTGGGAAAATGTTTAATAGCGAAGGCATGTGTGACTGGTGTAAGCAACTAGGATTACTGACCAAACATGAATATATTGATGGAAAAGCCCATTATGCTTGCCACCGTTGTCATGATTTAGCACGAATGGATGTACGGCTATTTAATTTAGCTGAAATTGCCCAGCAGCAACGGCGAGCAACACAACAGATATAAAAAGCGCCACATGGCGTTTTTTTGTACTGCAAGCTCCGATATTTACTGGCATGTAAATAACGACAGATCGATACCCCCACACGAGAAATTTCTACTTGATCACAAAATAAGATTTTCTTCTCTCTTTACGACAAAAAATAACCTGCCTTATTTATCAATAGAATAAAGAAAAATACTTACTCCAAAAGCCATTTTAGAATGGATAAGATAGCGACGCATGGCTTGATCCAGATAACAATTCATAATACTGTATAAACATACAGCATGTATTAAAGGACAGTATTATGCTCAACACTAATTTCGTCCCCTCTCTTATGATTGGTGGAAATGCTTCAACGGCCTCTTACCCAACACCATCTGCCGTTTATGGTGGAATAAACGATAGAGTCATGATGCGATTGGCTAAACTGTCACAACAAAAACAATGGATTTTTTATACTGCGCAATGCCCTCGTCCCCAATATCATCAATTAGCGGCTTATCAAATCCAATGTGAAAAAATTATCCACTTAAAAGCCTCTCAGACCCGATCTGAAATTGAAATCGTGATGAAAGCGATTCAATCAAACAATGCAAGCGCTATTGTTGCCTCTGGCGATATTGATCTCATCAGTCAAAAACTACTGGCACATATGGCAGCCGAGCATCAATGTGAGGTTTTTTTCCTAACCTCATCGACACGCGCCTTCCATTAAAATCGCAACATACCGGAAAGAGACAGCAACCAAAGCAATCGTTTGCTTTTTTCTGGCGAACATCAATAATTCTGGTATGATGCGCTCTGTGACCAAGGCAGTTGTCCTGATGCCGACTGCTTTCTTTTCTCTACGACGTTTAACCCAGATAGGAATGTCTCAATGAGCCTTGCTGATCAAGTTCTTGCCGTCAATGACGACCTCCCCATTCGTACCCATCACCCCGTTCATAGCGGTAAAGTTCGCTCTGTTTACTGGCTAACGGAACAAGATAGTAAACGTCTGATTCAGCAAAAGGGCTACCCCATTGCTGAAGATGCCCCTCTAGCTATTATGGTCATCAGTGATCGGATATCCGCTTTTGACTGCATTTGGCATGCGGAGGGAGGCGTTCATGGTGTTCCCGGCAAGGGAGCAGCTCTAAATGCCATTTCAAATCATTGGTTTAACCTGTTTAAGCAGCAAGGTTTGGCTGATAGCCACATTGTCGACATTCCTCATCCATTGGTGTGGATCGTTCAAAAAGCCAAACCGATCAAAATTGAAGCGATTTGCCGTCAATATATTACCGGCTCCATGTGGCGAGCCTATGAAAAAGGGGGACGAGAATTCTGTGGTATCGCTTTACCTGAGGGGTTAAAAAAAGATACCGCGCTACCCGAGTTGTTGATTACCCCTTCCACGAAAGGGATTTTAAAAGGCATTCCCGGCGTACCAGAAGCGGATGATGTTAATGTGACACGGCAAGACATTGAAGCAAATTTTGCCGCCTTCAACTTTAACCAAGCATCTGATATTAATCTCTATGAAAACCTTTTAAAACAAGGCTTTACTGCCATTAGCCATGCATTAAAAGAAATTGGACAAATCTTTGTTGATACTAAGTTTGAATTTGGCTATGTCACTGATGTTCATGGACAAGAAAAATTGATTTACATGGATGAAGTAGGAACCCCCGACTCATCGCGAATTTGGGATGAATACCACTACCAATCTGGAAAAATTGTCGAAAACTCTAAAGAGGGCTTTCGTCAATTCTTACTCAACTATTTTTCAGATCCCGATATTTTATTAAACAAAGAGCGGATGCCAGAACGGGAAGCACTTGCTCGTGATAACGCGCTCCCACTGGAGGCTTTCATGGCTATCTCTCATGTCTATCTTGGTATCGCAGAAAAAATTGTAGGGCATCCTATTGAATTAAGTACAAATCCTAAGCAAGAAATTATCGATATTTTACGCGATCAATATGGATTAATTGACTAATGCCACACCCAATAAGGTGAAACAAGGAAACTGGGTGAAATGACCGTAATAAGTAATTTCACCCTATTGAATACCGTTTGGCTTAAGCTGGCGATTTTTATTTGAATCGAGAATACGGTTCACATGCAATACCCTTATAAAGTAATCATAAATTCATCTCTCTCTAACGCTTGAATCTGAGCGGCACTTTTTTCTTGAATCAAAGTGATTTGCTCCGGCTCAAGTGCATAGGGCATAACCAATTTTAGCTCTTCAATCCCTTCTAATTTGGCCAATTTAAGTAACGTAATTAAGTTGGTTTCGTCACTTCTACGAGTAGATAAACGCCGTAACGCCATCTCCCATAGCCGCTCTTCCTGAGTTTGGCTGAGTTTGACGGTATCTTGCCAAACCGTACCAAAGATTGGGGAAAAGGATAATAAAGCTTCTGAAAAGGTCCATTTTTTACGACAAGATACACCTAAAAAATTGGTGTAATCAAACACTACAGCGATGCGTTGTGATGGGTCCATATCTGCCTCGATCTCAATAGTATCCTAACCTCCTTACTATTATGCAGACTTGCTTATATATCAATGTGATATATAAAAACAATCTTCTATGCTTATAAATTGAATCTAAGCGGAATATAAAAACCAATACAGTAACAAGCCGTGTACAAATTCACCTCAATATGTGTCTGGTTGATTAATATTTTCGTTGATGAAAGAAATTTATACAATATCAACCACTCGACTTACTTTTTAAATTGCGCTCGGTAGCGTTCCCAATGCGGTAATTCCCTACGTTTTAGTACCATTTTCCGTAACCCACTTTGGTAGATAACATAAACCCACTTACGCTTAAGATGGTACTCCACTGAGAGTTGTAAATCGCCATTGCCTAAAGCTTTTTTTCGCTGTGCTCTGCGGATAAAAAATCGTCACGTAGCGGTTGGATCGGGAGATCAGACTGAGTCACAAGAATGTCGCACAAAAAGAGGCTAATAATAACGGAAAATGCGTTATTTTTCGTCCTTTTTATTACTTCCTTAGTGGTTATTAGCCGGAATTAACATAATCAATCGAAGGTTAGCTCTTGTCTATTTACAAGCGAGTCGATCAGCCGTTATCATTTTTGAGTTCCTTGTTCCCATCTACCCTACATAGGCCAAAAATGAATAACGATAAACGTCCGCTTTATATTCCTTATGCAGGCCCAGCCCTGCTTAGTACTCCTCTATTAAACAAAGGTAGCGCTTTTAGTGCAGAAGAACGGGCTTCTTTTAACTTGGAAGGTTTATTACCAGAATCAACAGAAACGATCCAAGAGCAAGTGGTGCGTGCTTATCAACAATACTGCAGCTTTGAAAGCGATATGGATAAGCACATCTATCTACGTAATATCCAAGATACTAACGAAACCTTATTTTATCGTTTAGTCCAGAATCATATTTCAGAAATGATGCCGATTATCTATACGCCAACGGTAGGCGCAGCATGTGAAAACTTTTCTAATATTTATCGGCGCGGGCGTGGGCTGTTTATTTCCTATGCCAATCGTGATCGGATTGATGATCTACTAAATAATGCAGCCAATCATAATGTTAAAGTGATCGTGGTTACTGACGGTGAACGTATTTTAGGGCTTGGTGACCAAGGGATTGGTGGCATGGGCATTCCCATCGGTAAGTTATCCCTTTATACCGCGTGTGGTGGGATCAGCCCAGCCTATACACTGCCCATCGTATTAGATGTTGGCACAAATAATCCACAGCGTCTGGCAGATCCTATGTACATGGGCTGGCGTCATCCACGCATTACCGGCATTGAATACGACAATTTTGTGGAAGACTTTATTCAAGCCGTACAACGTCGTTGGCCTGAAGCCTTAGTTCAATTTGAAGACTTTGCGCAAAAAAATGCCATGCCTTTACTCGAACGTTATAAAAACCGTATTTGCTGCTTTAATGATGATATTCAAGGAACAGCAGCCATTACCGTCGGTTCACTTCTTGCGGCATGTAAAGCGGCGGGGAGTAAATTGTCTGAACAACGCATTACCTTCTTAGGTGCAGGCTCAGCAGGCTGTGGTATTGCCGAAGCGATCATTGCTCAAATGGTTTCTGAAGGGATTGATGATACGCAAGCTCGCTCTCAAGTTTATATGGTCGACCGTTGGGGATTATTAGAAGAAGGGATGCCTAATTTACTCGACTTCCAACAACGCCTAGTGCAGAAAAAATCCAATACCAAGAAATGGAAATCGGAAGGCAACGGCTATTCGTTACTTGATGTCGTTCAGCAAGCCAAACCCACCGTCCTCGTTGGCGTGTCCGGCGCACCAGGCCTGTTTAGTGAAGACATCATCAAAGCCATGCATGCTCATTGCCCTCGCCCGATTGTCTTCCCACTGTCAAACCCAACCAGCCGGGTAGAAGCGACACCTTCCGATATTATTCGCTGGACCAATGGTGAAGCATTGGTTGCCACTGGCAGCCCATTTGATCCGGTATTGCATGACGGAAAAACCTATCCCATCGCACAGTGCAACAATAGTTATATCTTTCCAGGAATAGGCTTGGGTGTTCTGGCTGTTGGAGCAAAACGTGTGACCGATGAAATGTTAATGGAATCAAGCCGCGCCCTCGCACGCTGCTCCCCACTCGCCATCCATGGTCATGGGCCGTTGCTACCTCCGTTAGAGTCGATTCATTCAGTCTCGAAAAAAATCGCGGTTGCCGTCGCGAAAAAGGCCATTGAACAAGGCGTTGCTTTAGAAATGACGGATGAAGCTTTAGAGATTGCCATCGAGCAACATTTCTGGCAGCCTTCCTATCGTCGCTATAAACGTACTGCTTTTTAATCAGATTCACGAGCGGTTGAATATTTGAGTGAGGTGACATAGAGCGCATCACTCAACCTTAAGATTGTTTGCGATAAGCCCCGTTTCTGGGGCTTTTGTAACTAGAGGATCAATATGCTGAGTTTTTTTGCCCCAGCTGGACACTATATCGCCCCATACCTTGCTGAAATCTCGATGGCATTCATTGCCTGTTTTCTGGTTATGTTGGGAGGTGAAATTAATGCAATCCTACGTCGAGTGATGCTTAACCAACACTTTATTGTGCGAACATTAGCCTTTATCGCACTCAATGCATTTGGTTACGGCTTACTCATTGTAAAAGCTAGCCCTTACTTAGCTCGGACATTGTCTCATTTAGAGCGAGGCATGATGTTTAGTCTTGTTATCATCAGCTTTATTGTGATAGGCCTATGGGCACAAAAAAACCGTCAAATTTAGCACTTATCCAATTGTGCCGCCGACTTAGAATCGGTTCAAAATTACGCACCGGCGCTACGATGCTGGCCTTACTAAGCTTAGTATTTGTGATTGTGATTTTGACGCTTGATCGCTGGATCAGTTGGCAAGCGGATACTCAGATCATCAATGATACTCAGCAATTACCTCATTTTGAGGTCGCTGTAGTACTCGGCACCAGTAAATATCTTGGCCGAACCCTTAATGATTATTATCGCCACCGAATCGAGACGGCGATTGCACTGTATCAACAGCAAAAAGTGACCCATTTTTTACTCAGTGGTGATAATGCACACCGTTCTTATAACGAACCGTGGACAATGAAACGAGATCTACTCAAAGCTGGTGTACCGGATGAAGCCATCTATCTTGATTATGCTGGATTTAGGACACTCGATTCGATTGTGCGCGCTAAGCGTATTTTTGAAACGGATGATTTTTTGATCATCACTCAACGCTTTCACTGCGAACGAGCCCTATTTATTGCTAAACACCATCACATTAACGCAACCTGTCTTGCGGTTCCTGGCCCAACCCACTATTCTGGCTTTAAAGTGCGTCTGCGAGAAGTTTTTGCCAGAACGAAAGCTTTTTTAGATCTTTATCTATTTGATACTCAACCTAAGTTTTTAGGCCCTAAAGAGCCTATAAAGTTAGACAAAACCACTACAGCGCCTATGCCGGATTAATTTTTTTAATCCTAACCCCCATTGAGCCAAGCTAATAAAAACCATCCATTAACCTAATGAGTCATATCATGTCTTTCACTGTTCGAGGCGTATTAAATAAAATGCGCACCCACCTTAATCCTCAAGTTCAATATCAACTCCCGGTTGGCGAACACCTTATCGATCTCAATCCCTTAATTGGTAAAACACTGACCCTACAGCATACAGGTCATATTTATTGCTGTGCCTGCGGAAAGAAAACCAAAAAAAGTTATTCACAAGGCCATTGTTTTCTTTGTATGAAAAAACTAGCCAGTTGTGACATGTGCATCATGAAACCAGAAACGTGCCATTTTGATCAAGGTACTTGCCGAGAGCCGGAATGGGCACAGACTCATTGCATGGTTGACCACTATGTTTACCTTGCAAATACTTCGAGCTTAAAAGTGGGCATTACCCGCCACAACCAAATTCCGACACGTTGGATTGACCAAGGAGCAACACAAGGGTTGGCTATCTACCAAGTGAAAAACCGCCATATTTCCGGATTGATTGAAATCGAACTTGCCAAGCATATCGCCGATAAAACCAACTGGCGGACTTTATTAAAAAAAGAAGGGAAACCTCTTCCCTTACTTGAACAAGCAGAAACACTCAAACCGCTCTTAGCTGACACGGTTACCAACATTAAGCAACAGTTTGGTAAGGATGCGGTAACGGAAATTTATCACACCATAACGGATATTGAGTATCCTGTTCAGCAACACCCAGAGAAAATAATATCACATAATTTTGATAAACAGCCGCTCATCACTGGCCGTTTGCAAGGAATCAAAGGTCAATATTTGATGTTTGATACTGGAGTTATCAATATCCGAAAGTTTACCTCTTATGAAGTAGAAGTGAGTGCTTAACCAACGGGTAAGCTCGATCATTAACCATCAAACAATGCTTAAATTTTGAGTGAGATGAAACGGCCCCACATGGCCTCACATACAACAAAATTTAATGAGAGATAGCATGATAAATTTACAACAATCATCTGTAGCAAAAGCTTTTTGGCATTATACCTTACCGTCTATTGCTGCACTCATGGTCAGTGGCACCTATCAAATTGTCGATGGTATCTTTGTTGGCCATTTTATCGGAGGCGATGGCCTTGCGGCTATTAGCCTCGCTTGGCCATTTGTGGGAGTTTTACTTGCGTTTGGAATGATGGTAGGCATGGGGGCCGGTGCTCACGCGTCACTAAAAATGGGAGCAGGGCAGCGCCTGCAAGCTAATGGTTATTTGATGCATGCCTTACTACTATTATTAGTAATTGGACTGCCACTGGGCTTGTTACTACATTTTTTGAGTCCCAACTTTTTGCATTTACAAGGAGCCGAAGGTGGCGCTTATACACAAGGGACTCGTTATCTTTACTGGATGATGATTGGCGCTCCCGTGGTCTTGGGTAGCATCGCCCTGCCACTATTAGTCCGTAATGCTGGCGCACCACGCTTAGCGACCATCGCGATGGCCATAGGCGCTCTCGGTAATATCGCACTCGATGCGCTGTTTATTGGCTATTTTCAATTAGGGCTGCAAGGAGCGGCTTTTGCAACCCTCTTGGGTGAATTGAGTTCTGTCATGATCTGCCTTAGCTACTTACTCAGTCGCCGTAGCCACTTACCATTATCTTGGTCGACCTTTAGTTGGAAAATTCAACCCATCATCGACATTCTCAAAACCGGATTATCGAGTATGTTGATGTACCTTTATATCAGTTTTTCAATTGTATTACATAACATGCTACTGCTGCATTATGGGCAAGCCATTCATGTTGCTGCCTATAGTATCGCGGGATACTTAATTACTTTCTATTACTTAATGGCCGAAGGGACAGCGGGAGGCATGCAACCTTTAAGCAGTTTCTATTATGGTGCCAACTTAAAAAACCGTGTCAAAGCCTCCTATAAAATTGCCTGCCTGTTTACATTAGGTAGTGGCATTCTATTTGTGTTGGCCATTCAGTGGTCGCCCGAATTTTTTGCGCAATTTTTTATTGCACAAGACGATCAAACCTTACTCACGACCACAACCTGGGCTATGCGGCTCTTTCTGTGCGCGATGTTTTTGGATGGTTTCCTTATTTTAACCGCCACATGGTTTCAGTCACTTGGATTAGGTAACAAAGCCACTTTTATCACCATGAGTAATATGCTCATTCAAATCCCATTTTTATTGGTGTTACCTAAATTTTGGGGACTGAATGGTATGTGGCTCGCCGTACCCTTGTCTAATATTTGCCTCTCATTGGTGGTCAGTTATATGCTCCTTAAGCAGTGGCAAGCACTCGACCATTCAACTCAAGAACAATAACTTGCTGTAATAGCTTTTCATTATCAACAATATTTTCTACAATCGATTAACTTTTTCAGCATTCAATAGCGGAGTCATCATGAGCGACGTGAAACACTGTAAACTTCTTATCTTAGGCTCAGGTCCAGCTGGCTATACTGCCGCCGTCTATGCTGCACGCGCAAATCTGAACCCTGTACTCGTTACTGGAATGCAACAAGGCGGTCAGCTCACAACCACCACAGAAGTCGAAAACTGGCCGGGAGATGCCGAAGGACTAACCGGCCCCGATTTAATGGAACGTATGGAAGCACATGCCAAGCGATTTGAGACGGAAATTGTCTTTGACCATATTCACCAAGTCGACTTTTCTCAGCGCCCTTTTCGTCTCAAAGGTGATAGCTACCAATATACTTGTGATGCCTTAATTATTTCGACCGGAGCTTCAGCAAAATACCTCGGTTTAGCATCAGAAGAAGCGTTCAAGGGACGAGGCGTTTCTGCTTGTGCTACCTGTGATGGATTCTTCTACCGTAATCAAAAAGTCGCCGTTGTGGGCGGTGGTAACACCGCGGTTGAGGAAGCGCTTTACCTCTCCAATATTGCCGCAGAAGTCCATCTAATTCATCGTCGTGACAGTTTTCGTTCAGAAAAAATATTGATCGATCGCCTGATGGAAAAAGTCGCAAGCGGCAATATTATCTTGCATACCGAACGTACATTAGAAGAAGTACTTGGCGATGATATGGGCGTTACTGGCGTACGCTTAAAAGATACACGTTCTGGCACCTGTGAAGAGCTAGCCGTGATGGGCGTTTTTATCGCCATTGGCCACCAACCTAATACCGATATTTTTAACGGCCAATTAAAAATGCAAGAAGGTTATATCTGGGTGCAATCTGGCCTTGACGGTAATGCGACTCAAACCAGCGTAGCAGGTATTTTTGCTGCAGGTGATGTGATGGATCATAACTATCGTCAGGCGATTACTTCAGCAGGAACAGGCTGTATGGCCGCTCTAGATGCAGAACGCTATCTCGATAGCCTAAATAATCAATAAAGCACAATAAATTATGTCTTGTTGACCAACAACGCCCCAACCCAGCGGTATATCCGCTGGGTTTTCTTTTGTATACTAACGACCTTCCGTTCCAATAATAATTATCAATAAGCCTTTAAAATGGATAAGAAAAAGCAACGCAGTCTCAATATGTGGCTCAAACAGCAAAGCAAGCTCGCCAAGCGCTGGCTCATGCTTGCCATTGGGCTCGGTATCATATCTAGCTTATTTTTGCTCGTTCAAGCCGCCCTCATCGCCACGATTCTTCATCAGTTGATTATTGAACAAGTAGACAAGTACACGCTCATTCCTCAATTTATCGGACTGATGGCAACAATCGCGTTACGATCGATCTGCTCATGGGGCAGAGAAATGGCCGGTTTTCACGCCGGGAAAGAGGTTCGAACCTACATCCGGCAGCTTATTTTTGAGAAGTTACGCTCCTTAGGGCCAGCTTATATTAAGGGCAAGCCCGCAGGCGCTTGGGCAACATTAACGTTAGAGCAAGTTGAAGATATGCACGACTTTTTCGCTCGTTACCTGCCTCAAATGTCACTCGCCGTGTTGATCCCATTGATTATTTTAGTCGTCGTCTTTCCGCTAAACTGGGCGGCTGGATTAATTTTCCTGATAACCGCCCCTTTAGTGCCACTCTTTATGGCTCTCGTTGGAATTAAAGCCGCAGATGCCAGCCGTAAAAACTTTAAGGCTCTGCAACGTTTATCTGGTCACTTTTATGACCGTTTACAATCAATGACAACGATCCGGCTGTTTGATCGCACTCAAGCAGAAACGGAAAAAATGCGTGGCGCATCAGAAGTTTTTCGTAAACGAACCATGGATGTATTACGCATCGCTTTCTTATCCTCTGCGGTATTAGAGTTTTTCACTTCGATTTCTATTGCTATCACCGCGGTCTATTTTGGATTTAGTTTTATTGGTGAATTGAATTTTGGTCACTATGGCACAGGTGTGACGCTCTTTGCTGGCTTATTTATATTAATTCTCGCTCCTGAATTTTATCAGCCGCTGCGCGATCTCGGTACCTTCTACCATGCTAAGCAACAAGCGGTGGCTGCGGCCGAAAGTATTGCGGATTTTTTAGCCATTGATATTGAGAAAGTACATTCAGGTCATCAGATACTCAATCACCAAGAGTCGATTGAGATTATTGCGCAAGATCTATGCGTATTTAGCCCAGAGGGGCATCCGTTGGTTGGCCCCGTTTCTTTTACCTTATCCAGAGGGCAAACCACGGCATTAGTCGGGCCGAGTGGCGCTGGTAAAACCAGCTTAGTGAATGCGATTCTCGGTTTTATGCCTTACCAAGGAAGCCTCACCATCAATGGGATTGAACTAAATCAATGCGATCATCATTGCTGGCGAGCGATGATCAGTTGGGTTGGGCAAAATCCGCTTTTGGTCCACGGTAGCATCCGTGACAACGTCACTCTGGGAAAGGCCGAGATTGATGACCAGCAATTGCAAACGGTACTTGAAGAGGCTTTTGCTCGTGAGTTTGTGGATCATCATGGGTTGGATTATGTAATCAATGATCGCTCTGGAGGATTGTCCGTTGGCCAAGCACAACGTCTCGCTTTAGCCAGAGCTATGTTACAAAATGGCATGTTCTGGTTACTTGATGAGCCAACCGCTAGTTTAGATGCCAAAAGTGAACGATTAGTGATGCACAGCTTAGATCAACAAATTGCCAATAAGACCGCACTACTCGTCACCCATCAACTTGAACCACTTCGCTCAGTTGATCAAATATTAGTCATGCAAGATGGGCATATCGTACAAGTAGGAAGTTTTACTCAACTTAGTGAACAACCAGGGCTGTTTGCCACAATGCTAACCGCAAACCAAACCAGAAAAGCCGCGGATAAGGGGAATTTAGATGCGTGATTTACTACCCTACCTAAAACTGTATAAAAAACATTGGTTTAGTTTATCTCTCGGGATGTTGTTGGCCTTTCTCACTCTTTTTGCATCTATCGGTTTGTTGACGCTATCTGGGTGGTTTTTATCTGCCGCAGCCGTTGCTGGACTCACGATAGCTCGGGAGACATTTAACTATATGCTACCCGGAGCCTTTGTTCGTGGCTTTGCGATGGGGCGTACGGCTGGACGTTGGGGTGAACGCGTCGTTAGCCATAACGCAACCTTTAAATTATTAACCGATTTGCGGGTGTTTTTTTTCCAAAAACTAGCACCGCTCGTACCTGGTCGGCTATCTAGCCTACGAGATGCGGACTTATTAAACCGTTTAGTCGCAGACATTGATGCCATGGATCATGTTTACTTGCGCCTTATTAGTCCACTTACGGTCGGAATACTCGGTATCGCTGGCTTAACCGCTTTACTCTGTTGGTTTGATGCCACTTTAGGACTAACCCTCGGCGGTATTTTACTTCTTATCTTACTCACTTGGCCTCCTCTTTTTTACTGGCTCGGTAAACGCAATGGTCAAGCATTAACCGAGCATAAGGCCCACCTGAGAATTGCCACGTTAGACTGGCTACAAGGTTACAGTGAGTTAGTCATTTTTGGTGCTGAAGCTCACTATCGAAAAGCTATTTTTATCGCGCAAGATAAGTTGCTGTACAACCAAAAAATTAATGCTCATTTTACCGGTCTAGCGCAAGCTTTTTTACTGCTTGTCAATGGTTGGGTTTTAGTTCTCATGCTCTGGCTAGCGGCCGATGGTATCAACGGGCAAGCCCCTGATCCAATGGTCGCTCTCATCGCTTTTGCCACTATGGCTAGCGTTGAACTCCTTATGCCAATTGCCGGAGCTTTTCAACATTTAGGACAAACATTAACCTCTGCTCGACGATTAAACGAAATTCTCCTTAGTGAGCCAGAAGTCTCCTTTACCGAACAACCCACCGTCCATTCGGGACAATTTGATATTTATTTTGATCATGCTTGTTTTCATTATCCAGACAGCTCACAAACGGTGTTAAACCAGATTAACCTCGCGATCCCAACAGGAAACAAAGTAGCCATTGTTGGCCAAACTGGTTCTGGGAAATCGACCTTAATTCAGTTGTTATGCCGTTATTGGGACGTACAACAAGGTCAAATCACCCTTGGTGGCACCCCTCTACAAGCGTGGCAAGAAAGTGACTTACGCTCTGCAATAAGTGTCGTTAGCCAACGAGTTGATATTCTCAATGGTAGCCTACGCGACAATCTAGCATTAGCGAAACCTCATGCTCAAGAAGATGAACTTTGTCAAACACTTATCGATGTAGGTTTAAATAAATTACTTGATGGTCAGGGTTTAAACACTTGGCTCGGTGATGGTGGCCGCCAGTTATCTGGTGGCGAAAAGCGACGTATCGGAATCGCGAGAGCATTATTGCATGATGGTCCAATCTTACTGCTTGATGAACCCACAGAAGGTTTAGACAAGCAAACCGAGCAGCAGATTATGACGCTATTACAAACACAGTTTGCCCATAAAACGGTGATTTTTATTACCCATCGATTGGTCGATCTAGAATCAATGGACACCATTTGTTTAATTGATCAGGGAGAAATTGTAGAACAAGGGGATCATGCCACGCTACTTGCCCAAAAAGCTCGTTACTACCAGCTATATCAAACCTTATAATCCTTTCATCGATAAGCTCTCGGCAAGAAAACATTGCCGAGAGCTAGGATCTATTGAAGGAAACGACATTCTCTCAATGTTATTCCACTGTCAAGGAATGATGTTGCTTTACCGATTTAAATTCTTCCGCCTTATCTGAGTAAATCACTTGGTTTTTTCCTAAAAATTTCGCACGATATAAAGCTTCATCCGCTCGATGTAATAAGCTGTCAATTCCGACATGTTTTTTTGTTGTCGTAACACCGATACTCACTGAAACGGTAATGTTAGGAGCAAATAGTGTCTGTTGGATAGATAACCGTAATGCCTCTGCAAACTGTTTCGCTTGATTGGCATCCATTTCGGGTAACATGACAACAAACTCTTCCCCACCAAGCCGTCCGATGACACCTCGCTGACGAATCACTCTTTGAAATGACTTAGCACACAATTTTAAAACTGTGTCCCCCATTGCGTGCCCATATTTATCATTGACTTTTTTAAAATCATCGACATCTATCATGGCAATACTAATGGGGAAACTCTCGTTTTTTAATAATTGATCTGCCTGACTAAAAAAAGCTCGACGATTAAATAGACCGGTTAAGCTGTCACGAGACGCTTGAATAAAGAGCTCATTATTCAAGCGCTCTAACTTCACGAGCAAAATGATTAGCGTACTGAGTACACTATAGATTATACCCACCATGATAAAAGAAGCTTGGATAAAGCTTGTTCCATGCAATTGGGTACAAAAATCCGGATACCAATATGACAAGAATGCCCGCATAAGAAACCCTAAACCAAATAGCCCCATGGTACACATTAACCATTTTTTTAAGTGTGCATCACCAAAATCCTGACTGAGGTAAAGAGTGTAGGTAATAAAAAATAATTGGGCACTAACCACAAGGCTTGCATAAGTCACACGAGTAGCAATATCGTCTATATACACGCTCATCAATAGTGTTGTAATCACAAAAGGAAGCACAAGTTGCCACACAGGGATTTTTGTAAAAAAAATCCTTCCGAAAGCAAAATGGCCAAATGAAAAGGCGATCGTAACACAGGCATTATAAAAAATAATCGCACCAAAAGGATGAAGCAATGGACGCATATAAAGAAGAAAATTCGCTAATCCATGCAGAAGTAGTGATGCAATCCAGTATTTTATCCCTGGCTCTTTGCCTCTTTCAATCATCAATAATATTGCTAATAACCACTGAATCATGGCCTGAGTGATCAGCAAGGTGGGTGAATCAAGTTCGATCATATAGAGGCTTCACTGGTTTTTAAGTCAATCATAAGATCCCATCCGATGATAACAGTATCAATCATATCATCAATAAAAAGCTAGCATGAATAAGAATTATCAATCCATTGGCATCTTATTATAGTTATGGTAACCATATTGTTACACAGCGAAATTGTTACACAGCTAAGTTTGCGCGAATCGCCATCCAATTAAAAAGCTTGCAGCAAGTCGCCCCTTATTTCATCACGATCAATAGAACCTAATTCTGTGACTAAAGTAGGTAAATATAACAAACCCACGATAATTCCGTTAGGAAGAGAAATAACACATTGAACTCGTTGCCAATTTATATATGATACTTGCCCTATACCTATTATTGTGACATAGATGATAATCGGTATACTCTTTATGAAATGACAACAAATACTCTTTTTCTGTCACTCAATACAGGATCAGACTCAGAGATAAACAACGGAGTTGCTAGTGAAAAAATTATTACTTGCCTCAGCTGTCGCTGTCGCCGCGGTTGGTGGTTATTACTACACAACAGGTTCAGATACTTCAACTGATGCATTGTTAGGGTCAATCCCTGCCGATTCCCCTTTGGTTGTTATGCAAACAGAAGCGTACGACCATTTTGAATACGTCAATACCATGGGGAAATCCCAACAAAGTTTGTATGATTTATTCGCCGATTTCGACCTGACTGCAGAACAAGATTTCATGGTCGCTTATTTAGATGGCTATTTACAAAGTGCTGTCGATAAAAAAACCTTTAAAGCATATTCAGGTACGCCAGATAAAGTAAAACCGGTTTTTTATACGTTAGGTATGATCCCTGTTTATAAAATACAGTTAGAAGATACTGCCGCATTCTGGAATACCATCGATCAAACAGAACAAGCCACGGGTGCAACTCATCAAGCAACTAAATTGGGCAATATTGATTATCGTCGCTATAGACTAAGCGATGAAAATGGCGAAGAGATTAATCTAGTCATCGCGGTTCATGACAATGTGGCTACCTTTACGCTTGATTTTCCTTTACTTAAAGAAGCAAATCCACTTAAGTTAGCATTAGGGGTTGAAAAACCACAAAAGGCTTTTGCTGACAGCGATATTCTTTCTGGACTACAACGTAAATACGGTAAGCAATACAGTAGCTACGGATATTTAGATCACCAAGAGATCATTAAAGGTTTTACCCAACCAGCAAGTAACTTACTTGCTCGACAAGTCGATATCCTGCAAGAATACAATCCAGAACCTTTTATCGAAGAGTTACGTGAACCGAATTGCCAAAGTGAATTTGCAACTATCGCCAGCCACTGGCCAAGAACCGTTGCATTGACTCATTATCAAGCTAAAAATGATCAAGTGAATCTTGACGGACAGATTGTGCTTGAGAGCACCAATAAAGTCATTATTAATGCAATCCAATCGATACGCGGATTTATGCCTAAAATGTCGGCTCAAGACAGCATCTTTGAATTCGGATTCGGGTTAGATGTTGCTAAATTAGCGCCAGCAATCAATACCATTTGGCAAGATATCCAACAACCCACCTATCAGTGCGATTTTTTAGCCGAAATGCAACAAGAAATGGGTTCAGAAAACCCAGCGGCGATGCTAAGTATGGGCTCAAGCATGGTCAGTGGCATGAAGGGAATGCATTTCACCTTAAATGATGTCGCTCTGGATCTGCAAAAACCTTATTCTCCCCAGTTTGAAAAACTCGATTTTCTATTTACCTTATCCGCGGAGAATCCTATAGCGCTGCTCCAAACAGCTCAGATGTTTATCCCTCAACTCGCACAGTTAACCATTCAACCAAATGGTAATCCGGTTGATCTTTCTGCATTACTCAAATCAGAAACAGGCGTTTCTACACCACTCTTTGCACGCTTAAATGACAAGCATCTTGCGCTTTATGCAGGTGAACGGTCATCAACAAACTCGCAAAGTGTGTTGGCATCGTCACTAGAGGCACAAGGCTTATTCCAATTTGCAGTGAACGCACCACGCGTATTGGAATTAATGGAATTAGTGGCAGAGATGCAAGGTGAAGAAGTACCAGAAGATATTAGTGCAGGGTTAAACAGCAATGCCGTTTCTCAAATTACTTTTGATGTAAATGATCATGGTTTTGTTTTAGGCTATGACCATAACGTAAAAACGAAGAAATAGTCACTGTTTTATCTCCCAATAAAAACCCCGAGCATGCTCGGGGTTTTTATTGGCATTCAAATAATAAAGCACTTAGCGATGAGCTTTGCCACCTTGAGAGCGGCCACCTTGCTCGACACCACGGTTTCGCGTACTAGAAGCCGGTTTACGACGAGCATTGGCAGGTGTTTTACTAGTTGTCGTTCCGTTTGTGATACGGGTTTTAGGTTTAGTTGAACCTGTTGTTACGCGTTCTTCATGACGACGAACCGCCCGACGAATTTTCTGGCTACGAGAGCGCTCACGCTTACGAGAAGTGTTGTCTTTAGATTGGTCAAGCATACTTTCTCGCTCAGGGCGTAATTCAACCAATTCACGCAAATAATTCACTTGCTTGAGATCAAGCTCCATCCAACCGCCACGAGGCAGTTTTTTATCCAAGAAAATATCGCCATAACGAACACGTTTCAAACGGCTGACTGTGGTATCTTGAGATTCCCATAAGCGGCGAACTTCACGGTTACGTCCTTCATTAATTACCACGTAAAAGGTATGGTTCATACCTTCACCGCCCGCATAGACAACATCTTCAAAACGGGCTAAACCGTCTTCAAGCTGCACACCTCGAACTAAATTGCGGACTTTTTCTTCGTTAATTTCGCCGAACACACGGACTAAGTATTCACGTTCAACCTGACGGCTGGGATGCATTAAACGATTCGCCAACTCACCATCCGTCGTAAATAGCAGTAAGCCGGAGGTGTTTGCATCCAAGCGCCCTACTGAAATCCAACGAGAACCGCGAATTTTTGGCAGGCGATCAAAAACCGTACGACGACCTTCTGGGTCATGGCGAGTACAGAGCTCTCCTTCGGGTTTATAATACGCTAGCACTCGGCAAATAACCTCTTCTTGTGCTTTGGCTGAAACCACATGCCCGTCGATACGCACAACTGCATTTTCATCGTCTAGGCGCTCGCCCAGAACAGCTACCTTGCCATTAACACTTACACGTCCAGCTCGGATCAGAGCTTCAAGCTCTCGACGAGAACCATGACCAGCACGTGCTAAAACCTTTTGTAACTTTTCGCTCATTTATCTACCTATGATGTCGTCTTCTCAGACGTCGAATGACAATATGCGACGTTAAAATCGCGGTCGCGCATTATCGCAAATAACCAGAAGAAAAGCATCCGTTTTATCCATCATCACCTTTACTCAAATGGTGTCGGATCTCCCGCACCCAAGCGGGTCACTCGCATCTCATCTTCACTAAAATCAATCACTGTTGTGGGCTGTTCCCCTAAATAACCGCCATTTAAAATCACGTCGACGACATGCTCTAAACGATCACGAATTTCTTCAGGATCCGCTTCCGTTGTTTCTTTACCGGGTAAGATCAACGAGGTAGACATCAAAGGTTCACCCAAGGCTTCCAGTAAGTCTAGCGCAATTTTATTGTCTGGCACTCGAATACCAATCGTTTTACGTTTTGCATTCATTAGCCGACGCGGCACTTCTTTGGTTCCTTTAAAAATAAAGGTATATGGCCCCGGAGTATTATTTTTCAGCAGACGAAAAGCCGTATTATCCACTCGGGCATACAATGAAAGCTCAGATAAATCACGGCATAATAGGGTGAAATTGTGCTTATCATCTAAACGACGAATTTGGCAAATACGCTCTAAAGCCTGTTTATTTTCTAACTGACAACCCAGTGCATAACCAGAATCGGTTGGATAAACCACAACCCCACCGTTGCGAATAATGGCTACCGCTTGATTGATCAAACGAGCTTGTGGGTTTTCAGGATGAACATAAAAAAATTGACTCATTCTTATTCCTCATTATCGAGTCTCTCGACTCTAAGGTCTGGAAGATGCTTCCAATCTTTCCAAACCGGTTCAACGCCTGCGGGCAACCAGAGATTTCGTCCTAACTCCATCCACGGAGAGGGGTAATGGAAATCACTGCCTTGCGAAGCGAGTAGATTATACTGTATCGCGTAATCACCGAGGGTACGCTTCTCTTGTGGAGCTTGTTGCGGTTGAGCGACTTCCATCGCATCGCCACCAGCTTCAACAAATGCATTAATTAAGCGCTTAAGCCATTTCGCCGTCAAGTCATATCGGCCCGGATGCGCTAAAACCGCCTGCCCACCAGCGGCATGAATGGCTTCTATCGCGTCAGCCATCGAACACCAAGTGGGAGGAACATAACCTGGGTTATTACGGGTTAAATATTTTTTAAAGACTTGCTGCATGGTTTTTACATAGCCTTCATCCACTAACCATTTAGCAAAATGAGCACGCGTTATCGGTGCATCGCCAGCAATCGCCTGCACTTCTTCCAATACTCCAGGGCGAGTGGCTTTGGCGAGTCGTTCCGCTATTAACTCAGCTCGATAAATACGCCGCTGCTTTTGCTTTTCAATTAATGTCGTTAATGCCACATGCTCAGGGTCAATATTCAGCCCAACGATATGGATGTCTTTATTTTGCCAAACGGTTGAAAACTCAATACCGTTAATCAAGGTAATCGGATATTGACCCGCTTCAATGTACGCATGAGCGGGAGCCAAAGCATCTACCGTATCATGATCAGTAATCGCCAACACATCAATGTTGAATTCCAGTGCACGATCAATCAATTTGTTAGGCTCAAAGCGTCCATCCGATGCCGTTGTGTGACTGTGTAGGTCAATTTTCATCATTTTTTCATTTTGTCTATTATTAAGGCTTGACTTTTCTCTCTCGCACTAGTTAACTAGTACACAAATACAAGAGTACCGTGCTAAGGCTTGCTATGTTACAAGAATTTAACTCAAACCCTAAATCTAATTTCAGATCAGTCAATACTGAACTGAATGGATGGCGTATCTGGGTTCATACCTGGCGGGCTGATGTGTACTGTTAGTTAAACAACGCATTGATAAAGCCCGCTCCCACAGCGGGCTTTTTGTTCGCACAATCAAAACAAACGACACGCGGTAAATCGCCCCTAAAACGTCACCGTATTGAATAGACAAGGAGGTCTTGTGAACAAGACCATGAGCAGACAAAAACCAGCACCGATCCACGTTATCAAGCAAGCGCTGGACTATACACAAGATCCCACCGCACTTTTTCACGCTTTATGTGAAGGGAAAACAGACTGCTTACTGCTGGAATCAGCAGAGATCAACTCCAAACAAAATCTCAAAAGTTTGTTACTGATTGATACCGCAGTACGCATAACGTGCATTGGCCATGAAGTCACATTTAAAGCCCTGAGCGACAATGGTCGTGACTTAATTCAAGTGCTGATCGAGCACCTCAATGAGTCGGTCACCGCTCAGCAGCAAGAAGATTCACTGATTTTATCCTTTTGTGCCCCTTGCAATACGCTTGATGAAGATTCTCGATTGCGTGAGGCTTCTTCCTTTGATGCCCTTCGGCTGGTTCAGCATAGTTTTGACCTCACCCAACAAGATAAACATGCCATCTTTCTCGGTGGATTATTTGCCTATGACTTAGTGGCGAATTTTGAACCATTAGGTGAAGCGAAAGCCATCAATCACTGCCCTGATTACGTTTTTTATGTGGCAGAAACACTGATGGTAGTCGATCACCAACAAGCCACCTGCCAATTGCAAGCCACCACCTTTACAACAAATACCGAGACGTGTACTGCGCTGCAGCAGCGTCTCAACCAAATTAAACAACAAGCGAGTCAATCGTTAGCTCAACCTGTTGCACAAACACTGACACAAATAGAGGTGGCCACCAATATCAGTGATAACGATTTTTGTCACTTAGTCGAAGATCTCAAACAGTATGTGGTACAAGGCGATATTTTTCAGGTTGTCCCTTCACGCCGTTTCACTTTGCCCTGTCCTTCACCGTTAGCTGCTTATCAACGATTAAAAGAAAGTAATCCAAGCCCTTATATGTTCTATATGCAAGATGAACATTTTACGTTATTTGGTGCATCGCCTGAAAGCGCACTCAAATATGAAACACAGACTAACCAAATTGAAATTTATCCGATTGCTGGCACTCGACCTCGAGGAAAGCGGGCTGATGGCTCAATCGATTATGATTTAGATAGTCGAATTGAACTGGAACTACGCTGCGATAAGAAAGAAAACGCCGAACATATGATGCTAGTCGATTTGGCTCGTAATGATGTTGCGCGGATAGCCAAAGCAGGCACTCGCCATGTGGCCGATTTACTAAAAGTGGATCGATATAGCCATGTGATGCATTTGGTTTCTCGTGTTGTCGGTCAGCTGCGTGATGATCTTGATGCGCTACACGCTTATCAAGCCTGCATGAATATGGGCACCTTAACCGGAGCACCAAAAATTCGGGCAATGCAACTGATTCGAGACGTCGAAAAAGAACGTCGAGGTAGCTACGGAGGAGCTGTCGGTTACCTGACTGGGGAAGGCGATTTAGATACCTGCATTGTCATCCGCTCAGCGTATGTCGAGAACGGCATGGCTCATGTTCAAGCGGGGGCCGGTGTCGTTTATGATTCTGACCCACAGTCGGAAGCCGATGAAACTCGCGGAAAAGCGCAAGCCGTTATTTCTGCTATTCAATCCGCGCACCAAGAATAAGGATAGCGATCATGGCAAATATCATATTTATCGATAACTTTGACTCCTTTACCTATAACTTGGTCGACCAATTTCGTTCACTCGGGCACCAAGTGACCATTTATCGGAATCATATCGCGGCTACCGTTATCGAGCAGGCTATCCAACAGTTTGATAATCCGGTACTGGTATTATCTCCGGGCCCAGGAGCCCCCTCTCAGGCAGGAGCCATGCCCAACATTCTTCAACGCTTGAAAGGAAAAGTACCCATGATCGGCATCTGCCTCGGTCATCAAGCGATAGTAGAAGCCTACGGCGGTATCGTTAGCGGAGCCGATGAGATTGTCCATGGTAAAGTTTCCATGATGAAGCATCATCAACACCCTATTTATCAAGGTTTAGCATCACCATTGGCGATTGCTCGTTATCATTCATTAGTGGCCACTCAAGTGCCCGAGTGTTTAACCGTCACCGCACAAGTCGATGGCTTAGTGATGTCTGTCGTCCATGAACAAGACAAAGTGTGCGGATTCCAGTTTCATCCCGAGTCCATTATGACCACGCAAGGAGCCACTTTATTAAAAAATGCCATTAATTGGGTTTTAGGACAATAAACCGTCGCAGGACAATAAACCGTCGATAGGTACTATTTTTACCCGCTCTTTATCAATCATTTTAAATGTGGGTCTTCAAGGATACGGAGAAATAACAATATGCAACATATCATCAATAAACTTTATCAGCAGCAGGCGCTTAATCAGCAGGAGAGCGAAACGCTATTTAGCGCGATTATTCGCGGGGAATGTGATGCTGCATTCATGGCTGCGGCGTTAACTGCCCTTAAAATCAAAGGGGAAACACCAGCAGAGATTGTGGGAGCGACTCAAGCTTTACTCGCTAATGCAGAACATTTCCCACGCCCTGATTATGATTTCGCGGATATCGTCGGCACTGGCGGTGATGGAGCCAATACCATTAATATTTCTACCACTGCCGCATTTGTTGCTGCCGCATGTGGTGTAAAAATTGCTAAACATGGCAACCGTGGCGTCTCCAGCCAATCAGGATCGTCCGATCTCTTAGACGCGTTTGGTATTAATATGACCATGAGCGCGAATGATGCACGTCAAGCTCTGGATAATTTAGGGATAACATTCTTATTTGCGCCGCAATACCACGGTGGGGTTCGCCATGCGATGCCTGTGCGCCAAAGCATGAAAACTCGCACTATTTTCAATATCTTAGGCCCCCTAATTAACCCAGCTCGTCCCAATATTGAATTGATGGGAGTCTACAGTTTAGATTTAGTTCGTCCTATTGCCGAAACCATGCTAAAAATGGGAATGAAACGAGCCGCTGTGGTTCATGGGGCAGGGCTAGACGAAGTCGCGATTCATGGCGAAACGCAGGTGGCTGAAATCAACGATGGTAAAATCATTGAGTACACATTAACGCCAGCCGATTTTGGCCTAAACACCTACCCACTGAACGCAATTCAAGGCGGTACTCCACAAGAGAATCGCGCCATCATCACCAACATTCTAACTGGCAAGGGAACGCCTGCTCAAATGAGCGCCGTCGCAATTAACGTTGCCCTCTTGCTACGCTTATTTGGCTTTGAAGATCTCACCGTCAATGCCGAGCGTGCGATGGATGTCATGAATTCCGGTAAAGCCTACCACTTGGTTCAACAACTAGCAGAACGAGGTTAAATTGACATGTCTGAGCATGATGCATCCCAGCAATTATCTGAACACATTTCCCTAAAACACACTCAAATGGCGGAAGTGTTGGCAAAAATCGTAACAGATAAGGCGGTCTGGGTGGCGAACAGAAAGCTCGCTCAGCCTTTAAACACTTTTCAAACGTTACTTTCAAAAACGGATCGGGACTTTTATCAAGCTCTCGATCAGAGTCAAACCGTTTTTATTTTAGAGTGTAAAAAGGCTTCCCCCTCAAAAGGGCTGATCCGTGATTCATTTGACTTAGATTATATCGCCTCAGTTTATCACCAATATGCCGATGCAATTTCAGTGCTGACCGATGAAAAATATTTTCAAGGTAGCTTCGATTTTATTGCCCGAATTCGCGCTCAAGTCTCGCAACCGGTGCTGTGTAAAGACTTTATGATTGACCCTTACCAAGTTTATCTCGCTCGTCATTACGGCGCGGATGCCATTTTACTCATGCTTTCTGTGCTTAACGATGAACAGTATGGTCAATTGGCTAGCATTGCCCATGAACTGGGAATGGGCATATTAACCGAAGTCAGCAATGAAGAAGAATTGCAACGTGCGATTGCACTCAAAGCCAAAGTGATTGGCATTAATAACCGTAACTTACGTGACCTTTCCACCGACTTAAATCGTACGAAACAGCTCGCACCACAACGACCAAAAGAATGCATTGTTATTTCTGAATCTGGTATTTATAACCATCAACAAGTCCGTGATTTATCTCAATTTGCGAATGGTTTTCTTATCGGTAGCTCCCTGATGAGCGAAGAGAATCTCGAACAAGCGGTACGTAAAGTGATCTTGGGTGAAAATAAAGTCTGTGGATTAACTCATGCCCATGACGCGGTAAAAGCCTATCAAGCAGGTGCGGTTTATGGCGGATTAATTTTTGTTGAACCGTCAAAACGCTATGTCGATAAAGAAGCGGCACGTCTAATCATGAGCGGCGCGCCATTGCTTTATGTGGGCGTATTTCAAAACCATCCTATTGATCATGTGGTTGAAATAGCTCTCGACCTCAGTTTAACCGCGGTGCAACTGCATGGGGATGAAGATCAAGTCTATATCAATGCGCTGAAAACTCGTTTACCCGAGCACATAAAAATTTGGAAGGCTTATGGCGTCACCAACGCATTACCTAAGTTATTTGATCATGTTGAACGACATTTATTCGATAGTAAGGCCGGAGATCAAATGGGCGGTACTGGGCAAGCTTTTGATTGGCAACTCATTACTCAGCCACAGCGCATCATGCTCGCCGGGGGAATTACCCCTAACAATGTGAAACAAGCCGCACGTATTGGCTGCCTTGGTGTCGATCTCAATTCCGGCGTTGAAAGCGAGCCGGGGAAAAAAGATGCGGCGAAGTTACAGCAAGCATTCAGCGCACTACGAGAATACTAATAATTTTACTTTTGAAGAATAAGACATGGTAATCATGTCATTAGATGTGAAGGAATAAGAGCATGGCAAAACTTAACGCCTATTTTGGCGAGTACGGTGGTCAGTTCGTACCACAAATTTTAGTTCCAGCCCTCAATCAACTGGAACAGGCATTTATTGATGCTCAGCAGGACTCTGAGTTTCGTTCCGAATTTATGACGTTGCTGCAAGAGTATGCCGGCCGCCCAACGGCACTGACGCTCACTCGCAACATCACTAAAGGAACAAAGACGAAACTGTATCTTAAACGTGAAGATCTCTTACATGGTGGCGCACATAAAACCAACCAAGTTTTGGGTCAAGCGCTGCTCGCTAAGCGCATGGGCAAAAAAGAAATTATTGCAGAAACAGGCGCTGGGCAACATGGCGTGGCAACCGCCCTAGCCTGTGCTTTGCTGGGCTTAAAATGTCGTATCTACATGGGAGCCAAAGACGTCGAACGTCAAAGTCCAAACGTTTTTCGGATGCGTTTAATGGGAGCGCAAGTGATTTCCGTCAACTCTGGCTCAGCGACCCTAAAAGACGCTTGTAACGAAGCAATGCGAGATTGGGCGTCCAGTTACGAAACCACACACTATTTATTAGGCACTGCCGCTGGCCCTCACCCTTTCCCAACCATCGTGCGAGAATTCCAACGCATTATTGGCGAGGAGACCAAAAATCAAATTTTAGCCCGTGAAGGTCGATTACCTGATGCCGTGATCGCTTGCATTGGCGGTGGTTCAAATGCTATTGGCATGTTTGCCGATTTTATTGACGAAGCCTCAGTTCGCTTGATTGGGGTGGAGCCTGCAGGAAAAGGGATCGATACCGCTCAACATGGTGCTCCTCTGCGGCATGGCAAAACGGGAATTTTCTTTGGCATGAAAGCCCCCTTAATGCAAGATGAAGATGGTCAAGTTGAAGAGTCTTATTCGATCTCCGCTGGATTAGACTTCCCCTCTGTTGGCCCACAACACGCACACCTACATGCAACAGGCCGAGCCGAATATGAAAGTGCCACCGATGATGAAGCGCTAGACGCTTTCCAACTGTTAGCCCGCCAAGAAGGAATCATTCCAGCGTTGGAGTCATCTCATGCTTTAGCTCATGCGGTCAAAATGGCGTATGCAGAACCCGAAAAAGAACAATTATTAGTGGTGAATTTATCGGGACGAGGCGATAAGGACATTTTTACCGTCCATAAAATTTTAGAAGACAAAGGAGTGCTGTAATGAACCGTTATCAATCACTTTTCCAGCGTCTGGCTAACGATAAACAAGGGGCATTTATCCCATTTGTTACTATCGGTGATCCTTCGCCAGAACAATCGCTGCGCATCATGCAAACCTTAATTGATGCGGGTGCTGATGGTTTAGAGCTCGGGATTCCTTTTTCTGATCCTTTAGCCGATGGCCCAACCATTCAAGCCGCAAATATTCGAGCTTTAAACGCCGAGACGACCCCTGAGGTATGTTTTAGCTTAATCGCTAAGATCCGGGCCAACAACCCAGATTTACCGATAGGATTACTCATGTATGCCAACCTCGTGTATGCGCGTGGGATTGAAAACTTTTATCAACGTTGTCAGCAAGCGGGAGTTGACTCTGTGCTGGTCGCCGATGTTCCAACCAATGAGAGCCAACCCTTTGTGGCCGCGGCAGAAAAATTTGGTATTCAACCGATTTTCATCGCCCCACCCACGGCCGATGACGCCACATTACAAGCGGTGGCTCAGTTGGGTAAAGGTTATACTTATTTACTGTCACGATCCGGGGTAACAGGAGCGGAAACCAAAGCCAATATGCCAGTGGGCACACTCCTACAACGGCTAAATCAATGTCAAGCAGCACCGGCACTACTAGGGTTTGGCATTTCAGAACCAGAGCAAGTCAAACAAGCCATTCAAGCGGGGGCAGCCGGTGCCATTTCTGGTTCCGCCGTGGTAAAAATCATTGAGAAACACATCAATGAACCCGAGAAAATGCTGGCTGAACTGCATACATTTACCTCGGCGATGAAGGCTGCAACCCGCAAAGCTTAGGTAAACCTATCACCTAACATAGAGCAATAGCTGTCTACCAGATGAGGCACTATTGCTCTTTCTATCCAGCCGCCCCTCAGTTGCATCGATTTTCTAACGCTTCACTGCGTCAGAAAATCTTTATCAATGTCACAAAAATTTTACCTAACAATGCGATATTTTGTTTCAAAATATCTTTATTGGTTTAGCTCATGCCATAATTTGGTTAGACTGTCAGTAATTTACTACTTGGATCTTGCTTTATAATGAAACAACTGCTCGATTTTATTCCACTGATTATTTTTTTCGCTCTGTTTAAGTTTTACGATATTTATGTCGCAACAGGGGCGCTGATTGCAGCCACGGCGATACAAATCATCGTGACCTATTTTCTGTTCAAAAAGGTCGAAAAAATTCAGTTAATCACCTTTGCTTTAGTGACTGTTTTTGGTGGCATGACGATCTTCTTACATGACGATAATTTCATTAAATGGAAAGTGACCATTGTCTATTTAGTCTTTGCTTTAGGCTTAGCCATTAGCCATTGGCTTGGAAAATCTGCGATTAAAGGCATGCTCGGTAAAGAGCTAACTCTACCTGAAACGGTCTGGACAAAAATCACCTGGGCTTGGGTTGTCTTTTTCCTCGTGTGCGCGGTACTCAATATTTATATCGCCTATCAATTATCACTCGATGTATGGGTCAACTTCAAAGTATTTGGTCTACTTCTCGCAACCTTCGCCTACACACTATTGACCGGTATTTACATCTATAAACACCTGCCGAAAGAACAAAATAGCTCTAAACATTCTTAACTATTTTGAGTCGAGAAGACATTTCTGGTTATAATTAACCCTCTTTTTCAGCGGCCTTCGCGGTCGCTGTTTTGTTTGCTGTGGATGCCAATCATGAACCAGAATGTAAACTCCCCCAAGGGGCAGCTTTTACTGAGAACACTTGCCATGCCGGCCGACACCAATGCCAATGGTGATATTTTTGGTGGGTGGATTATGTCGCAATTAGACTTGGCTGGTGGCATTCTCGCTAAAGAAATTTCCAGTGGAAGAATTGTCACAGTTTCAGTGTCAAGCATTACCTTTAAAAAGCCCGTCAAGGTGGGTGATGTGGTATGCTGCTACGGTGAATGTACCAAAATTGGCCGGACATCGATGTCAATTAACTTGGAAGTATGGGTTAAACCAGTTAAAGAAGACGGCGTACTTGACCGCTTCCAAGTCTGTGAAGCAACGTTTAATTATGTTGCTATTGATGCAGAAGGACGCCCAAGAGTGATCAACCACCAACATTGATCACCGCAAGGAATGAACCTCACTTTTAAAATCATTGGATTTGGTGCATGACCTAAACCCGTTCACCATTATAAGGATAGCAATATGTGGTATGTTATTTTCGCCCAAGATGTAGAAGACTCGCTAGCGCAACGAATGAGTGTCAGAGCAGAACATTTAGAACGCTTACAAACTTTACGCAATGAAGGTCGGCTATTGGTTGCAGGGCCACTCCCTGCGATTGATGCAGAAGATCCCGGAGAGGCCGGATTTACTGGTTCAACCATCATCGCTGAGTTTGACTCTTTGCAAGCCGCTCAAGCTTGGGCGGATGCGGATCCTTACCACAAGGTTGGCGCTTATGCGCACGTTATCGTCAAGCCGTTTAAAAAAGTTTTTTAACTATGAAAAAATCATTACTCGGTATCACCAGTCTGATGTTTATTCTGCTTAGTGGATGCAGCTCTACTGGTGATCAACAAAAGCATTTAGAACTATTAGCCGCCAATCGTGCCAGTGTACTCAATGCCGAGCTGCCGATTGAACAAGGGCCACTGAATATCATGCGTGCTAGCTCTAAAGGTACGATGATCGAAATGATGATGATCTACAATATTGATCAGCAAGGTGCACAATCCCTTACCCAAGTGATAGAAAACAGTGTTCAACGTTTTTGTTCTAGTACCGATATTCGAGCCAATCTTGATGCGGGTATCAGTTACCGATTACAAGTTCGTAATCCAAGAGGTCAACTAATGGTCGATCAAATCGTCACTAAAACTCAATGTCACTGAGTTACTCCATGCCATCGTATTCAATCAACAAAGGCCTCACTAGAGGCCTTTATAATGAAAATATAATCCCCTCTATTTTTTCTGCCATTCTTCACGTAACGCTTTAGCAGCCAGCACTAAATTGGTTAATGCGGCTTCCACCTCTGGCCAATTTCGTGTTTTTAGCCCGCAATCGGGGTTCACCCATAACCGTTCAACAGGGATTTTCTCCGCAGCTTTACGCAACAACCCTTCAATCCAGGCTTGTGATGGAATGTTAGGGGAGTGGATATCATACACACCCGGCCCTATGGCATTCGGGTAATTAAACGCTTCAAATGCTTTGAGTAATTCCATATTCGAGCGCGAGGTTTCAATGGTAATCACGTCCGCATCAAGCGCGGCAACAGAATCAATAATTTCATTAAATTCGCTATAACACATGTGAGTATGGATTTGTGTTTCAGGTCGAGCGCTCGCAGCCGATATTTTGAACGCTTGCACTGCCCATTGTAAATAAGCTTGATGATCCCGTTTCTTCAATGGTAAGCCTTCACGAATCGCAGGTTCGTCAATTTGGATAATATTGATGCCTGCATCCTGCAAGTCAGACACTTCATCACGCAACGCCAATGCCAATTGCTGAGCAATTTGCTCCCGAGTAATGTCTTCACGTGGGAACGTCCAGCAAAGGATCGTAACCGGCCCAGTCAACATCCCTTTCACCTTTTTACTGGTAAGTGATTGTGCATAACTTGACCACTCTACCGTCATGGGCTTCTCTCGTTCAATATCGGCTACCACTATGGCAGGCTTCACACAACGAGAACCGTAACTCTGCACCCAACCAAACTGCGTGGTTTGGAAACCAGCAAGATTTTCAGCAAAATATTCCACCATGTCATTACGTTCGGCTTCGCCATGCACCAGCACATCCAAGCCCAGATCTTCTTGACGTTGAACCGCATCGGCAATATGTCCTTTAAGCGCATTCACATAATCCGTTTCAGCTAACTTGCCCTGTCGGTAAGCTCGACGTTCGGCACGAATATCTCCCGTTTGTGGGAAAGAACCAATGGTTGTCGTCGGTAACAGGGGAAGCCCAAGCACTTCTTGTTGATGGTAAGCACGCTCTGCATAAGGTGCACTTCGCTCAGCAAGAGAATCGGTAATACTGTTAAGCCGAGCTTGAACTTGAGGCTTATTAACATGAATGGCTTGTTGACGCGCTACAATAGGCTGACTGTACGTCTCACAGGCCAATATTGCTGCATGATCGCCATCTAATGCTTGGCCGAGCAGCGAAATTTCGGTCAGTTTTTGTTTGGCAAAAGCGAACCAGCTCTGCACTTCTGGTGAAAGGTTCGCTTCTAGTTCTAGATCAACGGGGCTATGGAGTAGAGAACAAGAGCTGGCAACCCATAAGCGATCCCCCAACTGTGCTTTTACTGGCTGAAGTTGATTGAGTTGTGAAGCGAGATCGGCTCGCCAGACATTCCGTCCATTCACCACACCCGCCGATAATACCCAGTCTTGAGGAAGCTTTTCTAATACCTCATCGAGTTGCTGAGGAGCTGCTGAAAGATCAATATGCAGACCATTAACGGGCAGTTTAACAATTTTATCTAACGTATCACTTACAGAATCAAAATAGGTGGTCAACAGTAATTTCACCTCACCTTGAATCACCTGATAAGCCAGTTTAAAGGCCTCTTGCCACGGCGTTTCAAGTTCCAGAGCTAGGATCGGCTCATCAATTTGTACCCAAGTCACTCCCTGCTTGGCTAATTTAGCTAAAATCGCTTGATAAGCAGTAAGTAGACGAGGAAGTAATGTCAGTCGATCAAAACCTTCCCCAACCTCTTTACCTAAATAAAGATAACTTAACGGGCCAAGAAGAACGGGTTTAACCGGATAGCCAGCTTTGACGGCTTCATTCACTTCATCAAACAATTGTGGCCAACTTACCTCAAAACTATCTGTAGCACTAAATTCCGGCACAATGTAATGATAGTTAGTGTTAAACCATTTAGTCATATCAGAAGCGGCGCTGCCACTGCATCCACAATGATTTTGTGACTGACCACGCCCGACTCGAAATAGCGTATCGAGATCAGGAAAACCATGACGATGGCGTTCGGGAACATGACCAAGCAAAAGTGTTGTAGTTAATACATGATCATACCAAGCAAAATCACCCGCAGTCACAAAACTCAACCCTGCCTCTTGCTGCTGGTGCCAGTTTTGTTGACGAATACTTTGTCCAACCTGTTGCAGTTGAGATTGCTCAATTTCACCACGCCAATACTGCTCCAGGGCAAATTTTAGCTGACGTTTTTCACCAATACGTGGGTAACCGAGAATATGCGTTGTCGTTGCCATGTGTTTTATCCTTCTATAGATAGGTGCAGACATTAAAAGACATCTGGATGGCTAAACTATCGCGTAACATGATACTGAATACAATCACCAATTATTCAACTTGTTTATTAGAAAATTTCATGTTTATAAACATTTCATTCGTAGGATTAACAACAAATAGCCATCTAGATGTTTACACGGTTAAAAAAAACACGTAAGTTTAGATAAATTAATAATAAAAAAGGGAAGGTGAAGGTGATACATGATCGAGCTTAAACATTTAAGAACCTTAGTTTCACTGCGAGAAACGGGCTCACTAACCGCCACCGCCACGGCTTTACACCTGACTCAGTCGGCGTTATCCCATCAAATAAAAGATCTTGAAGCTCGGATTGGTGGACAACTTTTTCTCCGCAAAACACGCCCGGTTCGTTTTACATCAGAAGGTAATATTCTGCTTCGCATTGCCGATGAAATATTGCCACGCTTAGCCAAAGCAGAGAACGAACTCGCCAGCCTGAAAGAAGATGTGAATGGACGCTTACACATGGCAATTGAATGCCATTCTTGCTTCCAATGGTTAATGCCTGCCCTGCGTGAATATCAATTAGCTTGGCCCAGTGTAACGCTCGATTTTTCCTCAGGGTTTGGTTTTGAACCCTTACCTGCATTACTAGCAGGAGAGCTAGACTTGGTGATTACCTCTGATATTTTACCGCGCTCAGAGGTGCATTATGAACCCTTATTTGACTTTGAAATGCGCCTTATTACTGCAACCAACCATCCACTCGCTGATAAAACCGTCATCACACCACAAGATTTGGCCGAACAAACCATGCTGTGTTATCCGGTACAAAAACAACGCTTAGATGTCGTCAAACATTTCCTACACCCGGCAGGCGTAGAACCAGCAAAGTGGAAACAAGCAGACAATACTTTAATGCTAGTCCAAATGGTGTCTGCCGGATTAGGCGTTGCCACGTTGCCCAACTGGGCGATCAGTGAATTTTCACGCCAGGGACTTATCACCAGCAAACCATTAGGCGATGGATTATGGCGTCGGTTATTTGCCGCAACCCGCCACAGCGAAAAAGACAAGCGTTACTTACAAGCTTTTTTTGCTATCGCTCGCCAACAATGCAAAAGCCACCTTGACGGGATCAAGATGGCTTAAATTATGCGGAAAACAAGCTATTAATACGATTTAAACTGGTTGGTGAGAGGGTCATACCTAAAGCCTAGATTACTCAACTTACCAACCACATGTTGTTCATTCATCTCATACATGGATACGAGTTCATCCAAGCTATCACACTCTAAACGCAGTTTTTCATTAATAATGCCTAATAAAATTGCGTCATCAAGACGGCTAATGTTGCTTAAATCCATCATTTTGCTCCTTTCTCGTCGCCCTGATAGTAAGCTTAGCTGCAATTTTATCAATCCGTCGTGATTTTCCTCTCGAAATATCGCCGACAATGACCCTATAAATAAAGACGATAGAAACCGGTTACCGCAACTAACATCAAGAGTAACGCAAGCAATAAGGAGGCTTTGGTCACAGGTTTTACTAATAGTAAATGCCAACACCAAGCAAAAATACCCGCTACCAATAACGAAAAGCTCACCAGTAGTGGCTGGATCATGGCTGAAAGCTGCTCAGCCTCAAGTTGATATGCGTAAGGTACAATGCAGAGCGTTGTCACCATTGCCGATAAAATCCCCACCACAGGTAAAATGCGGTGAAAAGCTTGTAGACGAGTTTTAGCGATCGTCAATAGCAAATGGCCAAATAACGCACCGAGTAAAAATATCAGACTCAATAGTGTAATGGCCATTGAACCATTCAGCGACTGCCCCATCAATATAGCCACAAATGCCAAAGCTAACCCATCGGCAAGGTACAAAACCCACAGCGGCCCTTCATGGCGTGTCTTTTTGGTTTGCACTTGAGAATAAAAATAAAGCAAAGCAAAGACAATTAAACACACCTCGATTTTCAGTGAAGCGACAGCAAGCCATAAGATAGCTAACGCGGGTAATACTTTATGTAACCGGCCACGTTGACCTGGACAGATATCACCTTTCACCAATACTAATGTCAGTAATAATTGCGTGCCAAGCAACATGGGGGCCATAACGCTCAGTAAGGAATCAAGCATACATTCTTCATTAACGGAAAATTTGGGACGATGATACCAAAAGCCATTCGATTTTGCCTACCGCTTTACCCACGAATTCAACACTTCTACCGCTCACATCATGCGCCACTGACTGTTTTATCATTGCTATGGCTTGGATTCGTTATTTGTACCGAAAATCAACTGTTCGCCGAACACACAGCTTGAGCATTTGTTTATAGTTAAGACAAAAATAAGAGGTTATGATGAAAAAACTGTTATTAGCAAGCATGCTTTGCCTCCCCTTACTTGGCTGCATGGCACAAGAGCCGTCTCCCCCTTTACAAGCCGATCAACAATGGGTAACTGGGCAACTCGAGAATGGACTCACCTACCACATCTATCCAGATCATCATCAAGCGGTATCGATTCGCCTATATTTTCATACCGGTTCATTGCAAGAATCCCCTACACAAGCTGGCTATGCACACTTTGTTGAACACATGGCATTTAATGGCAGCCTCCATTATGCCCATAATGATGTCATTACCATGGTACAGCAAGCAGGAGCTAGCTTTGGCCCCGATCTTAATGCCTATACCACTTATCAAGAAACCGTTTATACACTCGACTTACCCGACAACCTCGCCGTAGATAAAGCATTACTTTGGTTTAGAGATATTGCCGATGGACTCACCTTCTCTCCGCAAGAAGTCGAGAAAGAGAAAGGGGTAATTATGGGTGAGTTTCGCCACCGCTATCGGGAAGAAAAACCATTAGAACAACAATATTATGAGCATTTGATTGCAACAACCGATTATGCAGAACATGACGTGCTGGGCACGAAGGTACAGGTTCAGCAAGCCACAGCACAAGATCTCCAAGCATTTTATCAACAATGGTATCAACCTCAATTAGCAGAAGTCGTTATCACCGGTAATCTAACACTAGCTCAAGGCGAGGAATGGATTCAACGCTATTTTTCCAGTTGGCAGAAAGGCACAACGCCTCGACCTGAACCGGTAAAAAAACGCCAACAAAACCTGCAAGACTACGTTGCACACGTAGCAACTGGCGAACATGCCAGCTTCTCATTACTGATTGGTCGAGGCCGTCATTCTATGACGACTCACGAGCAGTTATTAGACCATCGATTAGATAATATTGCTGAACAATTAATTGATCAGCGCCTAAAAACGGTATTTCGTGACAGCGCCCAGCTGCATTCACAATTGTATGCCATGAACTATCCTGTACTTGATCAACGCTATACTTTGATTGGTAGTACATTCCCCTACCAACAACGCTCTCTTGTACAAGAACTAATCTTATCAACACTCTCTTCACTGCGTGATTTTGGTGTCACACAAGAAGAATTAGAGGCTCAGTTGCATCCATTCAAAGATGATCTCCAGTATGCAGCACAAAATAAATATGACTTATTACCCAATGAACATGCCAATCATCGCATTTGGGCGATAACCAACCAACAAGTCCTGCAGAGTACTTTCGACTTTCAATATGGCCTCAAACAACTACTCAATACCGCAACCATAGAGCAGGTTAATCAACGTTTAAAACAGTTACTGAACGGTGATGCTGCCATCATTATTGGGGCAGATAAACAAGAGAACCTGGAACAACTTACCGATGAATTGAGCCAGTTAAAAAAATTAAGAAAACGTCGTGGGACGCAATTAAATGCAGCGGATGTTGCTACCATTTTACACCAGCCAACGCAGCCTGGGGAAATTATCACATCCCAATCGATTCATAGCGATCCCGAGATCGTGCAATGGCAACTCGAAAATAACGTCAATGTTTATCTCTATAGAACCTATAACAATAGAAATCAGCTGCACCTTTTTTATAGCCGTGTCGGTGGAATAGCCGCATTACCCAGCGAACTTTATTCAGCCGTTGATATTACGCCAATGGTCTTAACTCGTTCAGGGATTGGCAGCATGGATGGGTCACAGGTTGACAGTTATATGAAAAGAAAAAATATGTCTATGCAATTCATTATAGACACGACCACACATTGGTTAAATATAAACGTCAATAAGCCAGATTTAGATGACGCGTTGGCCTTAATTCATCAATATTCCACCGCACCTAAGGTTGATAATGCGCAATTGGCTGCAGTAACACAAACTCAGCAAGAAAACTTGCGCCAATTTTTGACCACGCCACTAGGCCAATTTACCAATGAGATCAATCTCGCCTCTTATAGTAAGGATAGTTATCAGCAACTGCGCTATTTAGTAGGCCAACCCACACCGACTCGAACACAAGTTCTTAACGTCCATCAACAGCTGTTTAAACAGGGGAAGTTCAACCTCATTATTGTTGGTGATATTGCCCCATCCGACATCACTCCACTGTTACGTCAGTACATTGCCAATATCCCACTCATTGCCCAACCACCAGTCGAGATTAATCCACACTTTAAACCTTCACTGGTCAACAGAATAGAAAAGACCATCAATACTGAAGATAGTGCCGTCGTCATTCATCGTTATGTCTCATCTGATATATCCAACCAAAGTGCTAAAAAAATCTTCCTCGAAGACATGCTACACCGTTTAGTCAACCAAAAATTACTCGCTAATATCCGAGAAAGTAAAGGATTGGATTATACCCCCATGATTTACGTGATTAATAAGGATGGCGAACCCTATTCTGATTGGCTGATGATTGCACATGTGGCCCCTGCGAATGTGGCACAAACAGAACAAGCTTTTCAAGAAGTGATCACCAGTTTAACCCAGAGTATTAGTGAAGAAGAGACTCAGACGGTCGCTAAACAATTAATCGTGGCACTTAAACCTATAGAGGATAAACCGGAACAGATGGCCTTCATGCTCAACCGCTATATCACCCATGGCTATGGTTTTGAAGCCTTAATGAATATTGAAGCGACCGCTCAAAGTATTACCGCTCAGGAAATGCATCAGAGAGCATTACAAATTTTTGGTGATGGGAGTAAAAAACAAATTAGCATCATGCTACCCAACTAGCCGATAAAATAAGCCAAGCTTACCCTGCTTGGCTTTTTCAATCGGCACAGCCACTCAGTTACTTTTTACCACACAGAAGTAGGTGTACTTTGCCAATAACATGGTAAACTGCTGCGCTATTTTATGTGGCCTATTTTTTCACCAATAGCAACCACTCAAAGGTCAAAATAAAATTAGGGTGACAGACTCGGTATACCCAATAATGTGCCCCACCTTTGCCCAAAGCCATGAGAGTAAGAGTCAACTAAATGATTGTAAAGAAAATAAATGAACACAAAAAATACTGGGCGGAATGCTTTGGTATTGCTCCTTTCCTTCCAACTTCACGTAAAGAGATGGAGACTTTAGGATGGGATAGTTGTGACATTATTATCGTCACCGGAGACGCCTATGTCGATCACCCTAGTTTTGGCATGGCTATCATCGGTCGCTTACTTGAAGCTCAAGGATTTAGAGTTGGGATCATTGCCCAGCCAGAATGGCAAGATAAAAGCGCGTTTATGGCTCTCGGTCAGCCCAACCTATTTTTTGGTATTACTGCGGGCAATATGGACTCCATGATCAACCGCTATACCGCAGATAAAAAGGTGCGCCATGATGATGCCTACACCCCCAATAATGAAGGTGGGAAACGTCCAGATCGTGCTACCTTAGTCTATTCTCAGCGCTGCCGTGAAGCGTATAAAGAGGTTCCTATTGTTCTTGGTGGCATTGAAGCGAGCTTACGACGTGTCGCGCATTATGATTATTGGTCCGATAAGATTCGTCGTTCGGTACTGTTTGATGCCAAAGCGGACATACTCCTATTTGGTAACGCTGAACGCGCTTTAGTGGAGGTTGCGCATCGACTTGCAAATGGCGAGCCGATAGCGACCATGACCAACATTCGTGGTACTGCGATAAACCTACCACACGCTCCCGACGGTTTTACCATCATCGATTCCTCGCGTATTGATAAACCGAGCAAACCTTTTGTGCCAACCAATCCTTACGACGTTGAAACGCTATGCGACACGAAATCGGACACCGCAGAAATCGAAGCCAAACCGATTACCATCCGGGCTTCTCGCCATGATTCGCTAACGACAGCCGTTCGTTTACCCTCTTATGAAAAGTTGATCAACGACCGTATTTTATACGCACATGCTAGCCGTGTACTGCATTTAGAAACCAACCCTTATTCAGGCCGCGCCCTGATTCAAAGCCATGGTAACCGTGAACTTTGGGTAAACCCAGCGCCGATTCCATTAACCACCGAAGAGATGGATTATGTTTTTGATCTGCCTTATGCCCGGATTCCGCACCCTAAATATGGCAAAGCCAAGATTCCGGCTTACGATATGATCAAAACCTCGGTCAATATTATGCGTGGATGCTTCGGTGGCTGCTCTTTTTGTTCAATCACCGAGCATGAAGGACGGATAATCCAAAACCGTTCTAAAGAATCCATACTTGGTGAGTTGACAGCCATTAGAGACAAAGTCCCCGGTTTTACCGGGACAATTTCAGACTTAGGAGGCCCGACCGCCAACATGTATCGCTTGGGTTGTTCAGATCCTAAAGCAGAAGCAAACTGCCGCCGTCCTTCTTGTGTGTTTCCGGGAATTTGTCATAAGCTCAATACCGATCATAAACACACCATCGATCTTTATCGAGAAGCCCGAAAGATTCCTGGTATTAAGAAAATTCTTATCGCTTCTGGGGTACGCTACGATTTAGCGATTGAGTCTCCAGAATATGTGCGTGAACTGGTGACTCACCATGTGGGGGGTTATCTAAAAATTGCCCCTGAGCATACTGAAAAAAGACCACTGGATTTAATGATGAAACCAGGAATGGGTACTTATGACCGCTTTAAACAACTGTTTGAAAAATACAGTGCGGAAGCAGGTAAAAAACAATATTTAATACCTTATTTTATCTCTGCTCATCCAGGAACCGAAGACGAAGACATGGTCAACCTTGCATTGTGGCTTAAAAATAATAACTATCAGTGTGATCAAGTACAAAATTTTTACCCCTCTCCGATGTGTAATGCCACGGCCATGTATCACTCACAAGTGAATCCGCTTAAACGCGTGAAATATAAGAAACGAGAAGATATTACCGTAGCCAAAGGAGAACGTCAGCGTCGCTTGCACAAAGCACTGCTGCGTTATCATGATCCTCTTAATTGGCCACTTATCCGTGAAGCATTAGTCGCAATGGGTAAAAAATATTTAATTGGTGACAAGCCTGGCTGCTTAGTCCCCGCTGAAGATAATGAGCAATCAACAGCAAATCCACGTCGTAAATCAGGTCGTCACGGTTCTAACCGCTTTGCAACCAAACACACTAAACATCAACCGGGATTTGATGCACTTCGCGATCATGCGTCAAGTCAAACTCGTGGCAGTAAAACCAATCAGAACAGCCGCCCTAAAACAAAAGTCAACACGAAGAAAAAACGGGGAAACTCCGTTCGCCCATAAAGCGGAGTATACCTCTTAATAAAAAAACCTCAGGTATAAATACCCGAGGTTTTTTTTACAATCTATGTTAGTGATTTCTCACAACATCAATGATTACACAATAAATTTATTCATCACTGCATCTTGACGACGAACGTTCTCTAACTGCTCTCGCATTTGATCATTTGACTGACTCGCAGTATCAGAAACTTGAACCGATAAATCTTTAATTTTCACCGTATTCGCGTTAATTTCTTCAGCTACTAAGCTCTGTTCCTCTGCCGCTGATGCAATTTGCATATTCATATCCGTGATCTGTTGGATAGCTTGACGAATACGCAATAACGCATCATTTGCTTCACAAGCTTTGGCGACTGTTTCTGTCGCAGTATCTTTACTTTGTTGCATCGCTCCTGCAACGGCACTCGATCCGACTTGCAATTGCTCAATCATATTTCTGATTTCAGTCGTCGATTGTTGCGTTCGTTGAGCCAGAGTTCGAACTTCATCAGCAACCACGGCAAAACCACGACCGGATTCTCCTGCTCGAGCTGCTTCAATGGCCGCATTTAACGCCAATAAGTTGGTTTGATCAGCAATATCATTGATGACTTTTAAAATCGTCTCGATATTGGATGTCGCGACTTCAAGCTGCTTCACTTCTTCAACCGCTTGATCGATTCTTAATGCAAGGGCATTGATCGCCTCAGTGGTATGGTTAACCACTTGTGAACCTTCTTCAGTTGCATTATCCGCTTCTTGGGCAGCGGAAGCGGCCCCTTGTGCGTTGCTGGCAACATCATTAGATGTGGTCGCCATTTCATGCATCGCGGTTGCGAGCTGCTCCACTTCATGCATTTGATTTTGCATTGCCTCAGTTGAAGATTGCAAGCCATGCGCTGTCGATTCGGTACTATGCATAATTTGCTGACCAATTTGCTTAGATTCACTAATTAACCGTTGCAAGGTTTCGGTAAATTGATTGAACCCGGTGGCTAGCCGCGCAAATTCAAAATCTGTATTGGTATCTAACCGCTTCGTGAGATCGCCTTGCCCAGACGCCACGTCCTGTATTGCATCATTTAAGGTGTCCAAAGGCCGCATGAGAACACGAAGTATTAGCGAAAGAATCAAGGTACTGATGACTAACGCAATCACAGAATAAATCAAAGCACTGCGCCGCAAATCATCAATAGCAGCAAAAGCAATACTTTCATCCAGTAAAACGCCAACTGACCACTTTTCACCCGGTATATCGACAAAACGCAACTGATAGTCTCGTCCATCAAGCGTTATTTCTTGTATCTCTCGACTCATTTTGACTCTGGGTAAGAAGTCAGACATGGGTTTACCATTTAATTTCTCATCAGGGTGAGCAACCAGTGTTCCGTCATCGGCAACAATAAAAAGATACCCTGCATCAAATAAGGAAACTTGGTTCACTAATTTGGCTAGCGAGACTAAACTCACATCAAAGAAAATCGCACCGGAAAATTGTCCTTGATATGTCACTGGCGTCGCGATAGAAATTAAAATTTCTCCGGTTGCTGAATCTGCGTAGGGAGCTGTGATCGTCAACTGACCGGCATTTTTAGCATCTCGATACCAAGGGCGAGCTCTCGGATCCCATGTTGCTCCTGGATCCCAATTAGGATCGCTACCTACGTGACCCCCATTACTTTCATATCCAAAACCCACCAAAATAAAGTGATCGTTCAAAACGGGCTGCCTCAATATATCGGCAACATGGTCTGGCTCAATATTATCCTCGACTAATTGAGTGACATACTGAGCGAGTACTTTACTTCCATTGAGTTCTTTACTGACCGTACTGCGCACACCCTGTACTATCTCTTCAGCACTATTGTTGACTTGTGTTTCAATTTCTGTCCGTACCGTGAAATACTGTTGTGTCGACAATAATGCCAGTGTTAAAAGCAACATCACCGAAGATGCTGCAACCACTTTATGGCTAAATTTCATGGGTTACCTCTCTAAGCAAATTATCCCTATCATGCACGTTTTACTGTGCGATTCCCTTAACCACATCAGGACAACCAGCAAGCCATTCTCGGCCTTACTTCTTTCCTTACAGAGCCTAAAGGTTTTTGCTAAGCCATTAACACCAAGCCATGGTCAGTTTATTGTTATTTTCATTATTGAGTATGGACCAATAGGAAGCAGTTTTCATTATAATTGATCGTAAAGTATCAATAAAAATAATGATAAACTGCACAGAAGCGTGAAAAAGTTCATCAGGAGTAAAAAGGCTCACTCGCATGAGCCTTAAGTCGGACCCATTTGGGGCATCAATCATTAAGCGTATTGATTTTCAAACGCTTGCATAAAGTCAACTAAAGCTTGCACCCCTTCCAGTGGCATGGCGTTATAAATAGAAGCGCGCATACCACCGACCACGCGGTGTCCTTTTAATGACAACAAGCCACGAGCTTCGGCCAATTCTAAAAAGGTGCCATCCAACTCTGGTTTTGCTAATTGGAAAGGAACATTCATCAGAGAACGATTATCAGGATGAATGTTATTACGATAAAAGTTTGATGCGTCGATATAGTCGTAAAGCAGCGCAGCTTTAGCTCGGTTTACTTGCTCTATCGCTTGCACACCACCTTGCTCTTTTAACCATTGAAAAACTAACCCAGAAAGATACCAAGCAAAGGTCGGTGGAGTATTAAACATGGAATCTTTTTCGGCAAGCACTCGGTAATTTAGTGTCGTTGGCAAAGCTTGATTCGCTAAATCAAGTAAATCATCACGCACAATCACAATACAGAGCCCGGCAGGGCCAATATTTTTCTGAGCTCCAGCATAAATAACGCCATATCGAGTAATATCGATTTCACGTGACAAAATCGTTGAAGACATATCCGCAACTATCGGCTTATCCGTAACGGGTAACTCATTGATTTCTATGCCATCGATAGTTTCATTAGGACAAAAGTGCACAAAAGCAGCGTCAGGGTCAATATGCCATTCACTGGCGGGAAGTACTGCAATTTTTGCATCTTTCTCAGTTTTCGCATCAAAAATATCGACCTCGCAGTATTTCTTTGCTTCTTGCACCGCACTGGCCGCCCAATATCCCGCATCAATGTAAGTGGCACAAGTCGCTTGGCCGAGTAAATTCATCGGAACCGCTGCAAATTGAGCTCGAGCACCACCTTGACAAAATAAAACTTTATAATTGTCAGGAATCGCCAATAAATCACGCAGATCTTGCTCAGCCTGTTGCGCTACATGGATAAAAGGCTTGCTGCGATGACTAATTTCCATCACTGACGCGCCAAGACCATGCCAATTGACAAATTCTGCCTGTGCTTTAGCCATGACCGCTTTAGGTAGTGCAGCGGGGCCCGCACTAAAATTAAAAACAGTGTCCGTATTCGGCTCCATGTTTAGCTTACTCCTGCTATAAAAATGTGATTTGGACTTACTATAACTCGATCAAAGAGATTGAAGAAGAGCCAAAGATGATGTCTTTTAAAATTTCATTTTGCTCTTTTATCAACAATGCTTATTTAAGGCATGGACACAATCACCCTAACAGCGACAAATGAACCTTTTCCAGCCTCTCTGAACTATACCCAAGCAACTTGGAGTTGCAGGTAGGCGGCAAGTGAGTGACAAATTTGTCTGGAACAAATTTGAACAGCCGTAGGCTGGCCTTTGGTGAGGGCCACGGATGGCTCTCATCATCCCCATGAGCATAGACAGGCTATGTGATTGGGGTGAAAGAACGTAGCCAACACCCCTGCAGCTTCAAGTAGAAAGGGTATAATGTTTACTGGAGCAGAAGTGGCATCATCAACGCGGTCAACGGAACTTGTTTACCACTAGCGAAAACCAATAGCCCATTGTGAATATCCACTTTTAATTGATAACCTTGTTCATTGTGTGTCGCCATCTCCATCAAGACTAATTGATCCACGCCTTGCTGGATAAAAGGATAATCCTTCACCAATGATTGCGATACCAACGCCTCTAAAGAACCGCTTAAAACTGAAAAAAGTGCGCCGGGATCGTGTAAAACATCATGGGTGCCCTCTGGTACTGTCAGCTGCCATTTAGCCTCCAATTCACCTTGCCCCATCGTCAGCGCTAATCGATTTAGCGTGAGACTAAAGCCTTGTGAAAATAGTTTCTCAATCGCAGGGCGTGCTTGATTTATCAAAGAATTCGATAAAGTGCGGCCATCTTGATAAAGTTCAGACAACTGAGTAAAGGCCTTTCTATCCACATCACCAAGGGTAAAATCAAAGATTGCGTCACGAATTTCATCGTCACCAGTTTTTAGTGCACGAACAGTCACCATATGCTGGCCAGTGAATCGTTGCTTGGATGCATCCATCGAAGAACGAAACTCATACATGGCGTGATTCAGATTAAACCTGGTAGCCTGTCGAACATCACGAATGGTCATCTCTCCCAAGGTTATTTTATGTTGGCCAACCCAAAAACCCTTCTCTTGTTTGCCCTTTCCCTCACCATAAACATTAGCTAATTGTACTTGTTCACCATTGGTAAAGTTCAAGGCAATAGATGGAAGCGTTAAAGCATAACTGATCTCACCCAAAATCGATGCCGTGCCTTGTAAACTTGAAGCGGTCATGGATAACGTAAACGGCTGTTCTCCTTTTGATTGATAGAACCAATTATCTAAGTGCATTTGAAAATCTGTACTACCATTGAGGCGAGTCTGAGTGTTGAGCTGTAGAGGAATATGGGTTTGTTCCGAAAAGGTCGAAACAGCCGAAAGGCTAAAGGCATGATGCTGAATATCGCTGTTGATCACCCACTCAGTTGGTAAACCTTGTTGTTCAAGCTGCCGTTTGATATCTCGATCTAAAACCGTGTATCGCGTCACCGCTGAGGATGAAAAATAACCTCGCTCATAGCTGACTAATTCGGTTTTAACTTGATCATTACTTAGGTTTGCCAAGCCATCGGTGACTATTTTTTGACCGACCTGCCCGACTGCTAAAGGCCAACAAAGAATTAGAGCAACCGCCCCACCCACAGCGCCAATTCGTTTCAGCGTTTTCATAAAATAAGATTTTCCTTGTAATATATCCAGTCAACCTCACCGACGCATTGACCCAGCGAAAAGGAACTGGGCTGATCGATTGGACGACTCAGTCTATAAGTTTGGCCAAAAACCATCTCAATGGACAATAAAAATGATTGCATGAAGAAAATTAATTTCTCATTGTACAGATTCAAGGTTCTTAAACCCAGCTCTCAAATAAACTGTATAAAACTTGTTACAATGTTAGAACTATGAATAGATAGGTTTGAGAACATTGTGAATTCATATGCGCTACTTTGTTTAGACAATAATCCCGTCAGCGTCGAGCAGTGGCGTCATGAATTGAGTGCCTTTATCACGAAGTTTGACCTCTATACCGCAGAATCATTCGAAGAAGCTGATCAAGCTCTCGAATTTATTGAAGAGCAAAACCAGATCGTCGCCTTGGTGATTGCAAGCCATCATCAACACTTTGATGGTGCTAACTTTTTAGTCCAGTTGGATAAATTAGCACATACCAAAAATGCAAGAAAAATCCTTATCAGTTGCGGGCAAGATATTCAAGCTATTCTAAATGCCGTCAATGAAGGTCGACTGGACTACTGCTTAACCAAACCCCTACAAGACAATGTGTTATATAAAACCGTCTTCCAAGAATTGACCAATTATATCCTGCAATATGATAAAGATAATATTCTTAGCTACAGTACCCTGCTCGACCAAACCCGTATTCTTCGCGCTCATATTGATAATAAAATGCACCTCTATCGAGAAGGGTTCATCAGCGATTATCATCGCCTAACCGATCACCAACTGGCCGAACAAGTGATTGGTGCGCTACGTCAATTCTTTGCTCAAGCCGACGAGACTCGAGCTTGTCGAACCTACTCCGCTGAACATTTATTAACCAAAGAAGGAGAAGCCAACCAGTTTTTATGGTTTATTACTGCCGGAGAAGTTGCACTCTATAAAAAAGATGAACAGGGTCAACAAAGAGAAGTCGTGCGCCATACTAAAGGTAATTTAGTCGGTGGGATGTCTTTTGTTACAGGAGAACCTTCTTTTTCAACGGCAATTACCTTAACTAAAACAGAGGTCATCAAACTTGATCGAGATGTGTTTGCCAAGGTTATGCATAATGACACGCAGCTATTACCACTTTTCACCAACTTATTATTACGACATTTTAATCGTCGTTTACAACGCAGTATTAATACCAAACTACAATTACAAAAAACCATTGAATCCTTAGAGTTAGCACATCAACAGCTTATCGAGAGTGAAAAAATGGCCGTACTTGGACAATTAGTTGCAGGTGTTGCACATGAGTTGAATAATCCCGTTGCTGCCATCTTACGAGGAAGTGATACATTACGCACCCACCTCAATCAATTGATTTGTCATAAGGCTTTACAACCATTAGAGCAAAAAGGAGTACAGCTCCTTGGGCAAGCGTTACAAGTCAATCCAATGTCAACCGCCAAAGAACGTGAAAAAGCCAAAACATTAGAGCAACACATCCATCATCGATTACTTGCAAAAAAAATGGTCAAACTCGGTTTGGAAAATGACCACACACTACGTAATCAGGTAAAAAATAATCCGCAACAGGCAGAACAAGACATAGAAATGCTGGAACGTTACTATCTTGTTGGCAGTAACTTACGTTCAATTCAAGTGTGCGCACAACGTATTGCGGATATGGTCAAAAGTTTAAAAAGTTATGCGCGACCAGACGATGAAACCTTCCATCTCGCTGATATTCATGAAGGATTAGAGGATACACTGATTATCTTTGAAAACCATTTAAAGAGACACACCGTTGAAAAACATTACGGTGATATTCCACCAGTATTATGCCTACCGATTGCGTTACAACAAGTTTGGACTAACCTGATTTCCAACGCCATTGAAGCCTTTCCTGAACATGGGTCATTAACGATTAAGACTGAATTACAGCACGATCAAGAAACAAGTTACGTTGTGGTTAGCTTTACCGATAATGGCAACGGTATTCCACCAGAACGTCAACAACAAATTTTTGCATTAAATTACACCACCAAGCGGGAAGGACATTTTGGGCTCGGTATTGGTCTATCAATTTGTCAACAAATTGTCCACCAACATCGAGGATGGATAGCCGTTGATAGTCAAGTCAATAAATACACCACGATGCAAGTCTGGTTACCGACCACCTCAGAGCGTATATAGATATTAAGGAGAATAAAATGCATAAGTTAATGATTTTATGTGTTGATGATGAAAGAGAAGTTCTCGATAGTGTTCTGCAGGATCTCCGTGATTTTGAAACTCATTTTATTATTGAGGCGGCAGAGTCGGTAGCAGAAGCTAAAGCGGTTATTGAGGATTATCAACAACAGAAAATACCGTTAGCCCTTATTTTATGCGATCACATTATGCCAAAAGAAACTGGGATTCATTTCTTAATTGAACTCAATCAACAGGAGCAAACCCAGAAAACACGCAAAATACTACTGACAGGGCAAGCAGGATTGGATGATACGGTCGAAGCCATTAACCACTCTAGTTTGGATTTTTTTATCAATAAACCTTGGCAATCAAAACAGCTTTGTCAGATTGTACGTGAACAACTCACGCAGTATGTAATCGAACACGAGCAAGATTTAATGCCTTGGATACAAATCTTGGATGCGGAACCGATTCTAAATGCCATTGCAGCCAATCGTATGAGCTATGGCGAATAGTTAATCAAAAATCATACAAGTGGCATTTTTTTTGCTTATTTTTTGTTAAGGTGACAAAAGCCTGACATTTTAGGGTGGAGTTGTCATGCGTGAGTGAATTATGATGTAAGAGCCAAGTGGCCTAACATAAGCCACTCCCCCATGAAAATAAAATCAGTCAAGAGTGTATTGACCTTGTTTTAGGTAAACTCTGCTGATATACCGTGCTTAGGTTATGTTTAAGTTGTAGCACTTTGTCATGGCGGAAACACCGCTTTAATATGGAATTCATCATAAACAGATAGGTTTATCGAGATTATGCGCAAAACAATCCTTGCAACCGCACTACTTTTTGCTTCAGCACACGCTTTAGCCCAGGTTGACCCCAATAGTCCGACGGTCATGAGCAACTTCAATTATGACTACATTGAGGCCAGAATTGGTATTAGCCCAACCACTTATGGTGCAGGCTTTAGTAAATCAATTCATCCTAATGCTCATGTTGTCGCTCGCATTGACTCAGAATTTGATAGTGATTTTGATTTGGCAACCGGTTTCGGTTTTCATGCTCCAGTCAATAATTGGGCCGATTTTACAGGGGAAATGTTATTTCGCTTACAAGATCGTAAACATCAAGGCAGTGCCGATACCGGGATGGAACTTAATCTTGGCGTACGCCAGTGGCTAGGGCCACAGTTTGAAGTCGGCGGCAAAGGAGGGTATGTCTCGATTGATGATAACGAAGATTGGTTCGGTTCCGTTTTTGCCCGTTTTCATTCAACCGAACTTTTCTCACTGGGAGCCGAAGCCCGTTTTAATGATGCTTATGGCGATCAAGTTTTATTTACTGCGCGTTTTAATTATTAATCGCCTTGTGTACGATAACCATCACCCTACTGATGGTTTAGATAGGCTAAGAAAAAACCGAGGTGAAGTCCTCGGTTTTTTCTTTTATGCTGATGTTAATGGTGCTGACAGTACTCAAGAAGCTGTCGCTTTCTCGGCTCTTGTAACAATTTCCAGTGCACGCCTTCAATCGCCCCTGCAAATTTCCATAACAATTTTACATCAACATCGCTACCATAAACTTGTCGCACTTTACTAAACACTTTTGGTGCACCTAGTTTAATGAAGGTATCAACATCATCAATACCAGCTTTTTTTACCATCCGTTCTAACGTTAACTGCATATTGGGCAGATCACGTAAACGACGACTCGCTTGAGATTTTTGAAAATTACGCTGCATAATTGAATAACGAATCGAACGTTGAATAATGCTCTCTAGCTCTGGATGCTGATTTTCAAATAACTCGGTAATATCATAGTAATTCACCGTAGCAGTTGTTTGCTTCTTCACATGTCGGTACTTCTCGCACCCTAAATTGATAAGCTGTTGATCCAACTCCTCACTACCACGAATGAAAATCGCTTCTTCCGTTAATAATGCATACATGGCATCTTGCTGAAATAAGCCAATACCACCAAACATAGAACGCTTTTGATAAGCGCCAAACTTAATAACATAATCAAAAAATGTATGCTCACTCATCTCCATGGATCCTTTCATCGTCGTCCCCGAGTCACAAAGATCACCAGAAGCAGCAAGTTATAGCGAAATAAAAGTAGAGGTTTATCGCAAGCTTATTTGTACTACATGCCCGCATATTTATTTCTTTCTATGATAGTTAATGAAGCGAAATAAGTCCGGACTTAACTCACAGCAAATAAATTTTAAAATTAAAATTATGAGATCAGATTCACAACCTTAGGATATTGAATCGTCAATATCATCATAATATTCATACAAAATGTATAGTCAGTCATTAAATTCAGCATCTCTATGGCAATTTCTGCGCTTAAAGGTTGCTTCACAGGATTAGCCATCGGTAGAATGACTCGACTTTCCGATTTTACTCATACTCAATGAACCATTTATCATTTTACTGGCTTCCAGAGAATAAACAGCAACTTATCCAAGGATTGGAGAGTGAATTTGCTCAGTTAGTTGAACTCTCTATTAGTACAGGGCAGATTTCGCTACCTCCTATCCCCGATGTTGTCATCAAAATACAGGCATTATCTCGTTCTGAATCGACTTCTATTTTTGATATTGCCACCTGTTTAACCGATGATCCTAGCTTAGCTGCCGTGGTGATTCGTATTGCAAACTCAGTGGTATTTAATCGACGTAACATTACGTGTACCGACTTAGTCACAGCAGTTTCGCGCTTAGGGATCCACCGAGTACGTGACATTGTCACAGCACAAGCCATTGAGCAGCTAAAACATTCGATTAATTTGAGTGCCGAATGTAATAAAATGCTCACTCGCAGCGCAAGCGTCGCCCGTGAACTCGGAGCCACGATGGTGTTAGTAGCACAGAATTTCAAACGAATAGAACCTGAAGATTATCTATATCTTGAGCAAGAAAAAGCCCTTCTGGTTGGGCTATTAGCTGATATTGGCCTATTTTGCTTAGTCAATGAATACCATCTTTATCTTGAAAAAGGGCACTACCTTGATCCTGATATTGCAATGCAAATATTTCACTCAAGTTGCTCAACCACCAGCAAGCTTGTGTTAAAACACTGGGGATTTGACGATGATTTTCTCGAAGTTGCTTGTAATCAACAATTAGTGGATCATTGCCAAGAAGTCAGTTACCTTGATATCGCTCGCATTGCCCATCATTTGCTCCTATTTAGAAAACAAGATGAAGCTTTGGATGAGCATGACGTTGAAATCAACGTTACGGGAGCGGAAGTGCTTTACCACCTAAGTAGTCTTGATGACCAAGAATTTCGCTCTCAGCTTAAGGCCGTAATCAACGCTAGTGGCTTCTAATTTGTACAGCTGAGGAATATATGCTTTCAGGGATGTTGTTTATCTTTGCTCCACTGGTGGTGGGGTATCTCTTTTCTATTTCCAATAAGAATGGACTCTTATTGCTTAATCGAGCCACGGTTTCACTTATCTACCTGATCTTATTTTTGATGGGGCTTAGTCTTGCAGCATTAGATAATTTAGGTAGTCATTTACAACTGATTTTGCAATTTGCTGGCACTTTTTTTGTGGTGCTCGCAGCCTGCAATCTACTTGCACTTCCTTGGGTTGATAAATGGTTACCCCTCGATACCCAAACCACACACACCAAACTCCCCCGATCAAGTATGGCGCTAGAATCATTGAAACTCATTTTGGTGGTCGGTGGTGGCCTTGCGATAGGAGTGTTACTAAATTTTGATCTTTCTTGGGTAGAGAAAACTAGCGAATGGATTCTATTCGTTTTACTTTTTTTTATTGGTGTTCAACTACGAAACAGTGGGTTAACACTCAAACAAATTCTCCTTAACAAACATGGCATGATTATCGCTGCCGTCGTTATTATAACTTGCTGGATTGGTGGAGCGATCGCGGCCCTTATCCTCCATATTCCGCTTTACCACGGATTAGCCATGGCATCCGGATTTGGCTGGTATTCGTTATCTGGGATACTGATGGGGGATGCCTTCGGCCCAGTTTATGGTGGAGCCTCTTTTCTTATTGAGTTGAGTCGAGAGCTTGTTTCTCTCGTGTTAATCCCAATGCTGATTGGCCGTAAACCATGTACCTCAATCGGCTATGCGGGTGCAACTGCGATGGATTTTACTCTCCCTATTATTCAAACCACAGGTGGAGTAAGGTGCGTGCCTGTGGCGATCGTCAGTGGTTTTATTTTGAGCTTATTAGTGCCTGTATTTATGCTGTTTTTTGTCTCTCTTGCAAGCTAGATCGCAGGAATAAACCAACGCATCATTTACAATAAGCAAACATATTTAAGCTCAATGTAACACCAATATCACATAATAAGCCCAATTAAGGGGTAAACCATACCGTCTCACAAGGAATCATTTTGCTATGAAACGCTCTATTGTCACTTTGCTGCTGGCCGCGGCCAGCTCAATGACTGCCACGGCAGCCGACAATCAATGCCTCGCTCAAAAGTACGATGCTTACATTGATGCATCTTTGGCTTGGTATCAAGATCTCGCCACAATCACAGCAGAAAAATATCCAGATCTAGCTGACGTCAGCCAATGGTTTCTAACGGGACGCCAGCACCATTTTGAATTAAATCGCACGGCGGTACGCTATTACCTTCAACATCAACCTGAGAAAGTGGCCACTTCACAACCGATAGAATCTTGGCTCAAACTAGAGCAACAAGAGATCAAGCAACTCGCCACTCGCGATGATGAGTTAGGTCTCAGCGCGAAAACAACGTTCGATGATCGTCAAAACAAACCACACGAAAAAAATTATCAATTACGTTCCGCTTTTGCCGAGTTACTCAGCCACCCTAAGCAGATCGAACCCGTACTCAATCGATATAATCAAGCAATCGCCAAAGCGGAACGCATTCATTGCTTATAACATTCATTGCTTATAAATTGTGGTCATGCTCACTTTGTTACCTCGAGTATCACGTCAAATCTAAACGAATAAAGGCGGGACATTGGTTTCATTTTCGTTTAGATTGTTTCGCTTAAAGAGATCGACAGCTAATAATATAACGACACGGTATGGCACCAGAATACAAAACAGCGGATGTAAGCTTTGATAACCTTCTGCGCATCTTTACAGTTCCAGAAGGGCCCGATTCAACCCTGACTCGTATTGAGGCAGAACTGTCACGTAATTTAAACCAATTTTTGCGCGAGCATATTGTCGCGGAAGAAAAACCACTCAAAGAAATAGAGAAGGATTTCTCGGATCCGCACATTCCCGAAGCTCCAGCATTTGTCTCTGATCACACTCAACATCTGATGGATACCTTGGTCGCCCAGTCAGTACATACTGCCTCGCCAAGTTTTATCGGCCATATGACTTCGGCTTTACCTTATTTTTTGATGCCGTTGTCAAAAATCATGATCGCTTTAAACCAAAACCTCGTTAAAATTGAAACATCTAAAGCATTTACCCCTCTTGAACGGCAAGTGCTAGGCATGCTGCATCGACTCATTTACACCCAACCAGACCATTTTTATCAGCAATGGATGCACAGTGCTGATCATTCACTCGGAGCTTTTTGTTCAGGAGGAACGGTTGCCAACATTACCGCTCTATGGGTCGCCCGTAATAATGCACTAAAAGCACGAGATCATTTTACCGGGGTTGAAAAAGAAGGCCTATATAAGGCGATGCAGCATTATGGCTATCAAGGGTTAGCCATTTTGGTTTCTGAACGTGGACACTACTCACTCAAAAAAGCAGCCGACATATTAGGTATCGGCCAAGATGGGCTAGTAGCCGTACGTACAGATGAAAATAACCGCTTATGCCCTATCGATCTGCAATCTAAGATTCAAATGCTAAAAGCACAGAGAATTCATCCTTTTGCTGTGATCGGCGTGGCGGGCACAACCGAAACGGGGCATATCGATCCACTACATGATATTGCTCGTATCTGCCGAATTGAACACTGCCACTTTCATGTCGATGCTGCATGGGGAGGGGCTACTTTAATGTCAAAAACTTATCGCCACTTGCTTGACGGAATCGAATTAGCAGACTCGGTGACCATTGATGCACATAAGCAGCTGTATATTCCAATGGGTGCTGGCATGGTATTATTTAAAAATCCCAATGCCATGAAAGCGATAGAGCATCACGCACAATATATTCTACGCCAAGGATCAAAAGATCTCGGTAGCCACACCTTAGAAGGCTCTCGCTCTGGTATGGCGATGCTCGTTTATGCCAGCATGCACATAATTAGCCGCGCTGGCTACCAACTACTTATCGATCAAAGCATTGAAAAGGCAAAATATTTTAGCTCACTGATTGAACAACAACCCGACTTTGAGCTTGTTTCACAACCCGAGCTTTGCCTGCTAACTTATCGCTATCTACCCAAACCAGTCAAAAACATACGAACAACGATATCTTTACCAGAAAAAACACACTTGAATCAGTTACTCAATGAGTTAACGAAATTTATTCAGAAAAAACAAAGAGAAATGGGTAAATCTTTTGTGTCAAGAACTCGTCTAAATCCCCTGAGTTGGGAACATTTGGATACCCTAGTTTTTCGGGTTGTATTAGCAAACCCCTTAACGACACACGATATTTTACAATCGATACTGCAAGAACAAAGAGACATTGCGACAACCTATGCTCCCCTCTTGCTCGAGCAAATCAATCAGTATTGTCAGCAAATTGCGACACAGTAACGCAATCCAATCGATGAGGCATATTTACTAAACAGAAAGAAAAAATGAAAATTTCTTTCTGTTTGCTGTAATTTGTCCACCATAATAAGCCATGAATGTACTTATTCTCGGCTTATTAATCACTAAAACTGTAGTTTTTATAAAATTTAGTTTGAGGCTTGTCATATTCTTATCAATTGATTGTGTGTTTCGTTTCTGAATTACGACGACTTCGGTTTATACTCACACAATGGCGTTGGTGCCTGTGTCGTCTTAGAAATGGTTTGTTTCTCTCCCCCTAAACAGACACAAGCAATAAACCAACGAGTTGTTCTCTAGGCCCGCGTGAACACTATGAATACATTAGAAAAAATCCAAAAAAATCTGGAAAACTTTAGCAAGTCGGAACGTAAAGTCGCCGAAGTGATTATGGCGTCGCCACAAACCGCCATTCATTCCAGCATTGCCACGCTGGCAAAAATGGCCGATGTGAGTGAACCGACTGTAAATCGCTTTTGCCGCCGTTTAGATACAAAAGGCTTTCCTGACTTTAAACTTCATCTCGCCCAAAGTTTGGCCAACGGTACTCCTTATGTAAACCGAAACGTCGAAGAAGATGATGGCCCAGATGCTTATACGCATAAGATTTTCGAATCAACCATGGCGTGTTTAGATGTCGCCAAAAATAGTCTCGACCCGATGCAAATTAATCGCGCAGTCGATCTTCTCACTCAAGCTAAAAGAATATCTTTCTTTGGACTGGGAGCCTCCTCTTCCGTTGCTCGTGATGCACAAAACAAGTTTATTCGGTTTAATATCCCCATTACTTGCTTTGAAGATATCGTGATGCAGCGCATGAGCTGTATCAACTGCACCGATAATGATGTGATTGTCTTAATTTCACATACCGGGCGGACGAAAAGCCAAGTGGAGATCGCAAACCTCGCTCGTGAAAATGGAGCGACTGTCATTGCGATTACGGCCAAAGATTCACCACTTGATAAAGCAAGCTCATTATCAATTTGTTTAGATGTCCCGGAAGATACTGATGTCTACATGCCAATGGCAAGCCGAGTGGTACAAATGACCGTGATTGATGTGCTGGCAACAGGATTTACACTCCGACGAGGCTCGGGGTTTCGTGAAAACCTAAAACGAGTAAAAGAAGTATTGAAAGATTCTCGCTACGATAAATTATCGCAATTTTAAATCATCGCAAATAAAAACGGAGGCTTATACTCCGTTTTTATTTTACCCGATGCTCCTGACTTGAAACTGCAATAAGATTGACAAGGTTTAGGATGCCAAAGGGCCGATTCATCGATGGCGCTAGCAATTAACTTACCACTCAACGGCACCCCTAACCGCCGCCTATTTGAGAGGCAGTAAGCATTAAGGGTTTAATTCACTTCCTTGTGCCAATATATCTTCTTCTATCACTTGCATTTTAACCTCATCAGCAACCACCTCAACTCTCGCTTTTCCTACTTCATCACAAGAACAAACCTGACGTAAAATATAGACTAAACGTGCATGCGTTAGAGGAAGCGGATTTCCTTTTATGGCTTGAGAACGTAACGCATCTTGCGCAACTTGTTCAAATGAGGTAGTACAAACACCAAATTGAGCGAGAGTCGGTAACTTCAGTTTGTCTAACATCATTTGTACCCAAAGTATCCCATCCTCAATATTGACATTTTTTCGCTTGGTTAATATTTGTGAAATTCGATAATAACGCTGCATAATATCATGACGCTTCTCTTGCTTGGCAGCGTTAATATTTTCACGCATAACATAAGGGGCCAAACGCGCGGTAATGACACTATGTGGTGCATCTAACTTTCCACCTAATGCCGAAGCCAAACCATGAGCGGCACCTAACTTGGCATTAGTGATTGCCATCCCTCCAAGCATCGCAGCAAAAGAGAGATCAGAGCGTGCCGAGGGTTCATCTCGACAACATGCCGCGACAGTTGAACGCGCTAAACGACGCAGCCCTTCTTCACAAATCATGTCCGTTAACGGATTCGGTTCACCACAGACGTAAGCCTCCATTAAATGTGTAAAAGCATCCATTGCGCCACGTCCAGAGGTATAACTATCGGTTCCATAAGTTAAGCTCGGATCAATAATGGCGACAGCAGCCAACATATCCGGACTGCGTAAACTCACTTTCACTTTATCTTGCCCTGATTTTAGCACAGCATTTTTAGTGACTTCTGAGCCTGTACTGGCAGTCGTGGGTATTGCAATAAATGGTAGCGGTTTGGTTTTTAACGGCACATTACGCCCCACAACTTCAACATAATCGTACACATTACCTTGATTGGGAATAATGGCCGCTAACGCTTTCCCCATATCCAGCACACTCCCCCCACCTATCGCGACCACCACTTGAGGTTGAAAACGCCGTCCAGCCATCGCCGCTTCTTCGACCATGGTAATGTTGGGTTCACCATGGATAGCAATATGTTGATAGCGCATATGCTGTTGCTGTAAATACTGAGTCACCGTCTGAGCACGCTGAAGATTTTTTCCTGAAACTAACAGTACACTATATCCATATTGATTAATCATGGATAACGAGTTTTGCAATACGCCTTCACCGAATACAATTCGATTCGATGTCATAAATTGAAACATGCTGCCTCCACGCCGCCCAAACTTTCCTGAGAGAGTTCAAGCTTGCGATCAATTCAGCCATCATTTTTTGATGCAGTGCAATGAGCAAAGAAATAAAATAAAAATCATTAAAGAGTATGCACATCATCACATCCTTCATGCACAATTACATCTTGTTATACCCAAACAACTTGGTGTTGCAGGTAGGCGGCAAGTGAGTGATAAATTTGTCTGGAACAAATTTGAACAGCCGTAGGCAAGCGATGTGATTGGGGTGAACGAACGCAGCCAACACCCCTGCAGCATCCATTAGGAAGGAGATACCTTGGGTGATGAGAAGAAATGAGTCATTGAATCGAATAAAAAATCAACCATTGTTTTTGCCTATTAGAGCGAATGCTAATTCACGCTTTATTTCCTAATTGGGATCGGGCATAGTTGCGCAAACAAAATAAAGGAGACAGTTATGTTCGTTGTGATTTTTGGCCGCCCGGCTTGTCCTTACTGTGTTCGAGCAAAAGAACACGCAGAAACCCTAAAAGCAAAACGTGATGACTTCAACTATCGTTATGTGGATATTCATGAAGAAGGGATCTCAAAAGCCGACCTAGAAAAGACGGTTGGAAAACCGGTTGAAACCGTGCCGCAAATCTTTATCGACCAACAACACATTGGTGGCTGTACTGAATTCGAAGCGTATGCAAAAGAGCATTTAGGATTGTTTGACGAATAAACACCACGTCTGCAACGATAAGAAAACCCCGCCCACCTGTTGCGGGGTTTTCTGTGTCTATTCGATGAAAACTCGTACAAAAATAAAAAAATTCACTTATATTTTTGACTATTTACGATACAATCATCACAATTTAACCACCCCCTGCTTGCACGCTTAAATTGAGCCAAATTGTGAATATCGACGTTGTACTTTTGCTAGAACAAAACCCCATTCTTCTTATTTTTGTCGTCTTAGCGATAGGCCTTGCCTTCGGAAAAATACGCTTTGGCAGTTTACAACTAGGAAATTCGATCGGCGTACTGATTACCGCGCTGGTGATGGGCCATTTAGGCTTTTCATTTAATGCTGAAGCCCTAACGATTGGTTTTATGCTATTTATTTATTGTGTCGGTATCGAGGCTGGCCCTAATTTTTTTAGCATTTTCCTCCGCGATGGTAAACATTATTTGATTCTCAGTTTAGTCGTATTAATCACGGCGATGTGGATCACTTATTTTGCAAGCCATTATTTCAATCTCGATTATGGCTTAGCTGCGGGAATGATGGCCGGAGCGCTAACCTCTACTCCAGTTTTAGTTGGTGCACAGGATGCCCTCAACTCTGGATTAGCCGCTATTCCTCGCAATATGGATTTATCATTGATTTTAGAAAGTGTATCGGTTGGTTATGCGATGGCTTACCTCATCGGCTTAATTAGCATGATCATGTTTGCCAAACTCTTGCCTAAATTACAAAAACAAAATCTGTCCGATTCAGCCCAACAGATTGCTCAAGAACGCGGGATTGGTGGACAACGAAAAGTTTATCTTCCGATTATCCGTGCTTATCGAGTTGGCCCCGAATTGATCAATTGGGTGGATGGCCGTAATTTGCGAGAATTGGGTATCTATCGTCAAACTGGGTGCTATATAGAGCGAATTCGTCGTAATGGTATTCTCGCCCATCCAGATGGGGATGCAATATTACAAGAAGGGGATGAAATAGCATTGGTCGGCTTCCCTGATAGTCATGCTCGCCTCGACCCCAGTTTCCGTAATGGGAAAGAGGTCTTTGACCGTAACCTTCTCGACTTACGCATTACCGAAGAAGAAATTGTAGTAAAAAGTGACAGTATCGCGGGTAAACGACTTTCTGATCTTAACTTATCAGAATATGGTTGTTTCTTAAACCGAGTAGTACGGGCACAAATAGAAATGCCAATGGATCTCGATATTGTGCTTGCGAAAGGAGACGTTCTGCAAGTCAGCGGTGAGAAGAGTCGCGTTAAAGGGTTAGCGGAAAAAATCGGTTTTATCTCGATTCATAGCCAAATGGCCGATTTAATGGCGTTTTGTAGCTTCTTTATTCTCGGTATCGTATTTGGTTTAATCACCATGACTTTTGGTCAAGTCTCATTTAGCTTAGGTAATGCAGTCGGGCTGTTATTATCTGGTATCACCCTGGGTTTTCTACGCGCGAATCACCCAACCTTTGGCTATGTGCCCCAAGGTGCCCTAAATATGGTTAAAGACTTAGGCCTAATGTTCTTTATGGTCGGCATCGGTTTAAGTGCAGGGGGGAAAATGTTTGATCATTTATCCGATGTGGGGCCTCAAGTCATCGGGGTCGCTTTTATTGTCAGTGTGTTACCCGTGGTGTTTGCCTATCTTGTCGGTGCTTATTTGCTTAAGATGAACCGTGCCTTACTTTTTGGTGCCATTATCGGAGCCCGAACTTGCGCCCCTGCTATGGATATCGTTAATGATTATGCAAAATCGACCATTCCCGCGCTCGGTTATGCTGGCACCTACGCTATTGCCAATATTTTAATGACCTTAGCCGGAACCATCTTAATTATTTTAAACTAAAGTAAAGCAATGAGTTAACAAAGCAAAAAGGCGCAAATTGCGCCTTTTTGTTATTTTTGATGGAAACCATTAAGCTCAGATATCGATTACATCAAATGTGACTTCAGGGTTGACATCGGCATCATAGTCCACACCATCAACACCAAAACCAAACAGCTTTAAGAACTCTTCTTTATACCCTTCATAATCCGTCAATGTTTTTAGATTTTCAGTGGTAATTTGTGGCCATAGTTGACGGCAATGTTGTTGAATATCGTCACGTAACTCCCAGTCATCCAAACGTAAACGGTTCTGTTCATCGGTTTCAGGCGCACTACCATCCGCTTTATACAAACGTTGACTAAACATACGGTAAATTTGCTCCATACACCCCTCATGGATACCCTCTTCCCGCATTTTTTTAAAGACCATAGCGATATAAAGTGGCATCACTGGAATAGCGGAACTTGCCTGAGTGACAACCGATTTCAAGACAGCAACATTAGCACTCCCGCCTTTAGTCGCGAGTTGTGCATTTAATGCCTTAGCGGCACGGTCGAGATCCATTTTTGCACGACCCAACGCCCCATCCCAATAAATTGGCCAAGTCAGCTCGGTACCGATATAGCTATACGCAACCGTTTTACAGCCTTGAGCCAAAACGCCTGCTTCATCAAGCGCTTGAATCCACAATTCCCAGTCTTGTCCGCCCATGACCGTAATGGTATCTTGAATTTCTTGCTCTGTGGCAGGTTCAACACTTGCTTCAATAATAACATCTTTATTGGTATCTACCGCAGTTGAGGTATACGTCTGACCAATTGGTTTCAGTGACGAACGAATCACTTCGCCGGTTTCAGGCAGTTTACGCACTGGCGACGCGAGCGAGTAAACGACCAAATCAATTTGACCTAGATCTTGCTTAATCAACTCAATCGTTTTTTGCTTTGCATCATCAGAAAACGCATCACCGTTAAGACTTTTTGCGTACAGACCTTCAGCATGTGCCAATTTCTCAAAAGCTGCGGCATTGTAAAAACCCGCCGTTCCAGTTTTTTTCTCAGTGCCCGGTTTTTCAAAAAAGACGCCAATCGTCGCGGCACCACCGCCAAAAGCTGCGGCAATACGAGAAGATAAGCCATAGCCGCTAGAAGCCCCAACCACGAGCACCCGCTTTGGCGCATTCGCAATCGGCGCTTGTGCTTTGGTGTAGGCAATTTGTTCTTTTACGTTCGCTTCACAACCCACAGGGTGGGTTGTGGTACAGATAAATCCACGAATTTTCGGTTTGATGATCATATTCAACTTCCTTCAAAAATCTTGCTTAGGATAAAAGTTTCAACGGCAAATCGCATCTTATTTCGATTAAAATGTACTTTTTTGCCAAGTGGTTGGAGCTGTTAATCATCATTTTGCCACAATCCGCTTAAAAATGAGACAAGGCCTCAAATATGAGGCCTTGTGAACAGGGGGACAGCATACCAACTAACGCTAAGCAACATGATTGAGTTTGACTGGCTTGACCTTGTTCGTGCGTACTTCTGACATATCATGGCTAAAATGGTCGACCTGAATCGCCTTATAACGCAATTTATCGGCAGCTAAAATTGCATCGACTTCATCATCAGTGAGCACACCCGCCGCTTTCGCTTGTGCTAAACGTTCCATCAATGGCCCTTTACGAGCAACCTTGCCTTCTTTTACCGCCTTATTCATTTGTCGCTCTAGGCCCTTGACACTGTACATGGCAAGAAATGCTTTTTCCATCAAGCCGACACTATCATTTTCATCTTGCCCGACATAACACAAATGGGTTAGACGATCTCGGTGGGCTCCTGGGGTCATTAAGCTTGCCGCAATTTTCACTGTCAAATCATCACTAGGAGCCTGGTAATGGTTGCCTAGTGGGAAAAGTAGCCCTTTCATGGCCATACCAACCACTTTTTGTGGATAATTACGATACGCATCATTCAATGCTTTTGCCGCGTGATGTAGGCAATATTGCAGTGAATAATGGACATAGTCTAAATCGGTTTGTTGCCTTCCTTCGTCTTCATAACGCTTGAGTACAGCTGAAGCCATGTAAAGATAGCTAAGACCATCACCTAAACGGGCAGAAATCATTTCTTTGCGTTTGAGGTCGCCGCCCAGGGTGAGCATGGCAAAATCGGCACTGACTGCCAGAGCACGACTTAAACGAGTCATTTGCTGATAATAAACTTTGGTTGGCCCACTCATGTCTGCCTTGATCAAACGAGAGCCAGTTAACGCCGCTCCAAACGCGCCAAAGGTATTTTTAAGCGCATGACCAATATGTTTAAATAACAACTCGTCAAATTGCTTGGCACCTTCATTCGCATCTGGGTTTGCAGCCGCCTCCATTTCTTTGAGTACATATGGGTGGCAACGCGTAGCCCCTTGCCCGAAGATCATTAAGTTACGCGTGAGGATATTCGCCCCTTCGACGGTAATTGCAACCGGTACACCAAGGTAATGAGAAGAAAGATAGTTCATCGGCCCATCTTGAATGGCTCTTCCTGAATGAATATCCATCGCATCATTTAAAATAATCCGACCAATTTCCGTCATATGGTATTTAGCGATAGCGGTAATAATCCCGGGTCGTTCTTTCAGATCAAGTGACGTGGTAGTCAGTGTTCGTGTCGCTTCAAGCAAATAGGTCAGACCGCCAATACGTCCCAGCGCTTCAGCAACCCCCTCAAATTGACCAATCGACAGGCCAAATTGTTTACGAACATACGCGTAAGCTCCCGTTGTTCGGGACGTTAAGTGACCAATCGCGGTTCCGAGAGCGGGTAACGAAATACCACGTCCGGCAGACAAGCACTCAACGAGCATTCGCCAACCTTTTCCAGCATAGTCAACACCACCGATCAACCAATCCATAGGAATAAACACATCGCTCCCACGCGTCGGGCCATTCATAAATGCCAAACCAAGAGGATCGTGCCGCTCACCAATCTCGACGCCTTTATGGCTGGCCGGGATCAGTGCACAAGTAATACCAAGCTCTTTTTTATCACCCAATAATCCTTCTGGATCGCTCAGCTTAAACGCCAAACCCAACACGGTCGCCACCGGAGCTAAGGTGATATAACGTTTATTCCAATTTAAGCGGATGCCTAATACTTCTTTCCCTTCATGTTTGCCATAGCACACGATACCTTGATCGGGAATACCGCCAGCATCCGATCCTGCTTCTGGCCCGGTCAAGGCAAAACAGGGAATTTCAGTGCCATCGGCTAAACGAGGTAACCAATAATCTTTTTGTTCCTGTGTACCATAATGCGATAATAGCTCACCAGGCCCCAATGAATTCGGCACCATAACGGTAACCGCAGCACTGATACTACGTGTTGCAATTTTAGAAACGATGGTGGAGTTTGCTAACGCAGAAAACTCACGTCCTCCATAAGCCTTCGAAATAATGAGTGAGAAGAAGCGCTCTTTACGCAAAAATTCCCATACAGATTTAGGCAAGTCACGATCATGCTTGGTGATTTGATATTCATCAATCATGGAAAGTAGTGTTTCTAGCTCATTATCCATAAAAGATTGCTCTTCTTCACTCAGAGCCGGTTTAGGGTAATGATGCAATTTTTTGAAATCGGGTTTGCCTGAGAATAATTCGCCATCCCACCAAACGCTTCCCGCTTCCATCGCTTCTTTCTCAGTCGCCGATAACGGTGGTAAAACCTGTTTAAAGAGTTTAAAAGCAGGGTCACTAATCCATTTTCTTCTTAGAGAGCTCATTGTCAGATCCTTTTGTTCACTGGTTAATTGTTATAGTTATGGTATTGGTTTGAGTTACTTCGCTGCCACACCGGCAGCTAAGTAAGGAATAATTTGATCAATCATTAAATTAGCATCCACTTTAGCTCCGAAGGCGTTTTCAGCAATCTCAGCCAATGCTTGGCTAGAAGCCATGGTGAAGACGCACGTCCCGAGAGTGAAATGTAGCCGCCAGAATAAAGCTTCCCGAGTCAACCCAGGGTTCGCTCTCATGACTGACTGAGTAAATAGATCAAGTACTTCATCGTATCGTGTAGTGATAAACCAACGTAAATGGCCTTGAACATCGGTATAACCACGACCAATCAACAGCATAAACCGGCTAGTTCCATTCGGTCGTACCTGATTCAATGCTTTTAATGGCCCCCGCAACGCTTCAAAAACCGCTTCCATGGTATAATCATCACTGGCATTAAGTTCGATCAATGAGACTCTCACCGCTGGCATAAATGCTTCAAGATAACGGTTTAATACCGCACGAACGAGGGTCTTTTTTCCACCGAAATGATAATTGACAGAGGCTAAGTTCACATTCGCTTTACTGGTAATGGTACGAAGAGAGGTATCATTAAAACCGTGCTCGGCAAATAACCCTTCTGCAACATCAAGTATTTTTTCTTTGGTACTGCTCTTCGAAACCATTTCAATCACCCGTATCAAACGCTTGTTTGAAATATACCCATGAAACAGAAGATTAACAAGCGATTAACATCACAGTTTTTAGCCATGGTCAGACCAGCTCGATTTATGCAGACTTAACTGCCTGAAAACCTATCGGTTTACAGTGATCCTAGAAAATTTGATTAATTTTTCTCTTTTTAAGGAACTCTTTTGCTTTCGCCCAGTCTGATTGATTGTAGTTGGCAGAGTATTAAGAGTTTTACGGCCGTCGAACTTTCTTCTTTACTGACAACCACAATGCTGCTTTTTCTTATTTAACTCCTATATTTTATCCGCCCAGTTCGACTTTGTTCTGGGCTTTTTTTCGTACTAAATATCGCTTGCACCAAAGAAAGGGTATACTTCGCCGTTTCCATATTTCACCTAGTGAGCTCAATGAAATTAACTCAAAGCCCGATCACAGAACATCGTTTTCAAGGCCACGCTTTTTATCTCAAACGTGATGATCAACTTCATCCACAATTTTGTGGTAATAAAGCACGAAAATTTCTTTCTTTGTTGCAAATGGAGCGGCCAGAAATCAACACATTGATCAGCTATGGCTCAGTGCAAGCCAACTCGCTTTACTCTTTAGCTGGTTTAGCCGCGATTCATGGTTGGCAACTCGAATACTATGTTCACCATATTCCTGACTGGCTCAAGCAATACCCTATCGGTAACTACCGCGCCGCATTAGAACTCGAGGCAAATGTGATAGAGACAAAGGCTTTGTCTCCTAATCATCCGCATCAATACATTCTACAAATACGCAAACCCGATGAGCAGTGTTTATTCATTGAAGAAGGTGGACGCACGCCTCTTGCCGAATATGGCATAAAGCAACTAGCTCATGAATTGCTAACATGGATTCAGCAGCAACCCAAACAACGCTGGGCTGTGGCATTACCTTCCGGTACAGGTACCACGGCGCTCTATTTACATAAGGCGTTAAGCAGGCACGAGATTGAGGTGATCACTTGTCCATGTGTGGGTGGACAAACGTATCTTGAGCAGCAATGGCAACAACTTGGAGAAAGCGATTATCCTACGATTCTATCACCTGAGCGAAAACACCATTTTGGACGTCTTTATTACCACGATTATCAAATTTGGCAGCAGCTACATCAGCAAACTCATGTCGAATTTGAGCTTTTATATGATCCTTTGATGTGGCGCTGCTTAATGGATTGGTTACCGCTGCATAATGATCTATCGTTAATCTACCTTCATCAAGGTGGATTATTAGGGAATGAAAGTATGCTCCCTCGCTATCAGCGACAATGGGGCTAAGATAAAAGAGGAGTGTTTATTATGCTAAAGAAAATATCACTGATCATCACCTTACTGGTAAGCCAGACGTTACAAGCCGAACCAAATCAAACAGACACCAAAACCGTGCTACTTGAGCACAATAACTTCCAACGCGTCTGTTACTATCAAGATAAGGCTTATTCTGAAGGCGCGATTTTACCCATTGGACAAACGGTACTGATTTGTCAGCGAGCGAATAATTTTGAAACTAATGGCTCATTGAAATGGCACCCCATCAATGAGCCAACCCATCCCACAGAACAACGAGTACCCTAGGAGGTTATATTACAGTCCCCCCATTAAGGTATATTTCACCTCTTGGTACTCTTCTAATCCTTGTTTCGCGCCTTCTCGTCCTAAACCGGATTCTTTCACCCCCCCAAAAGGAGCCACGGTGGTCGAAATGAGTCCTTCATTGATGCCAACAATGCCACTTTCTAATTGCTCACTCATCCGCCACGCTCGAGCGTGCGATTGAGTATAGCAATAGGCCGCTAAACCAAAATGGCTACGATTGGCCCGTTCAATCACTTCGTCTTCACTCGTAAAGCGGAATAGTGCAGCAAGTGGGCCAAACGTTTCTTCATGAGCCACCAGCATATCATCACTCATTTCAGTTAAAACATGAGGAATAAATAAGCGACTTCCCACTTCAGGTAAGGTGCCAAAAGCCACTTTAGCGCCTTTTTCAAGGGCATCCTCAATGTGACTACGGACTTTATTGACCGCAGCGTCATTGATTAGTGGTCCGATTTGAGTCCCGGTGACTAATCCATCACCGACTTTGAGTTTACGCACTCGATCAACCAACTTGGCAGTAAATTGCTCATAGATACTATCATGCACATAAATACGGTTGGCACACACACAGGTTTGTCCCGCATTGCGGAATTTCGCAATCATGGCTCCCTCAACCGCAGCATTTATATTGGCATCATCAAAGACAATAAAAGGGGCGTTGCCACCCAACTCCAAAGAGAGTTTTTTTACATTGGAAGCCGATTGTGCCATCAAAATTTTGCCAACCCGAGTTGAGCCCGTAAATGAGAGCTTGCGAATAAGAGGACTTTCGGTCAAAAGTTGTCCAATCATGACGGCATCACCGGTGACCACTTGCAATAATCCATCAGGTAATCCAGCTCGTTTTGCTAACACCGCTAATGCTAGGGCGGTAAATGGCGTCTCTGGCGCAGGCTTTAACACAACAGCACATCCAGCGGCAAAAGCGGGAGCGCATTTTCGTGTTACCATCGCCGCGGGAAAATTCCACGGAGTGATCGCCGCAACCACGCCAATCGGTTCACGAGAGACTAAGATACGTGCATCTGCTTTGTGCGTTGGCACTATCTTACCATACGAACGCTTCGCCTCTTCAGCATACCATTCGACAAAACTCGCCGCGTAGGTGATTTCTCCTTTCGCTTCTTGGAGCGCTTTACCTTGCTCATGGGTCATTAACAGGGCGAGATCATCGGCATGTTGTTCAATCAAGTTAAACCATTGGCGCAAAACTGCAGCCCGATTTGCAGCGGTTTGCTTGGCCCACTGACGCTGCGCCCGTGTTGCAGAAGTAATTGCCTCCGCCACTTGCGGTTCGGTCAACGCTGGTACAGTTCCCAGTAGCGAATTATCATAAGGATTAGTAATTGAGGTCGTTTTCCCATCGCGGCTCGCGACCCATTGTCCATCAATAAAACATGCTTGCTGAAATAGGTTGGGATCGGATAAGTGCATAACTTCTCCTCCGTTATGAGTAAATAGAGTAATGAGCAGCTAGCATATACCTTTATCATCAAGATGCTAGGGTCTGTTTGGCAGGGTTGCTATTTTTTCGGTTTTTAGCTTTATCAAGCAGATCTCGCTTTCGGTAACCAAAATGAGATCAATGTCGTAAGTAGTAAGAAGACAAAGGAAACCCATAAGCAAGCGGCAAATCCCGATACTTGAAATACCCAGCCGGAAAGAATCGTCCCGATTAACCGCCCCATCGCATTCGCCATGTAATAGAACCCAACATCCAAAGAAACCCCCTCTCCTTTAGCGTAACTGACAATTAAATAAGAATGCAGTGAAGAGTTAACCGCAAAAATAGCACCAAAGATCAAAAGCCCAAAAACAATCACCAGTTCAGGTTGCCATTGCATTTGAATGCTATAAGCAATCGCACCGGTCACTAAAGCCAGTACCGCCGCCCAGCCAATAGCTGCTTTTCCGTCTGGTATCTGGCCGGTCGCTTTCCCGGTGATCCGAGGTGCCAATCCTTGCACGATACCGTAACCAATCACCCATAAAGCAAGAAAGCCCCCCACGGTACTGTGTCCCCAGCCAAACACCGAACCTAGATAAATCGGCAAGGCAATCACAAACCAAACATCCCGCGCGCCAAACAAAAACATTCGAGCGGCGGAGAGAATATTCACACTGGCGGATTTAGAAAAAATTTCAGAAAACTTAGGTTTGGTTTTCGCTTTCCCCATCTCAGCTTGCAGCATCAATAAGCTGCCAACAAAAACGGCGCTCAGAACCAAAGCCATCGCCAAGACCGCATATTGAAAGCCAATACTAGTTAACAACGCTCCGCCTAAGAAAAAACCAGCCCCTTTTAACGCATTTTTTGAACCGGTTAAAATAGCAATCCATTGATATAACGCCCCTTGTGCATTATTTGGCACTAACGTTTTAATGGCGCTTTTGGCACTCATTTTATTGAGATCTTTTGCAATACCAGACAATGCCTGTGCCGCCATCACCCAAGGAACCGTTAACCACACGGATGGAACCGCTAACATTAAAAGAGCCATAATCTGCATACCAAGGCCGATATTCATCGTACGATTCAACCCTAAGCGTGCCCCAAGCCAACCTCCAATCAAATTTGTCACCACACCAAAAAACTCATAAAACAAAAAGAGAGAGGCAATGGCGAAGGTTGAATAACCCAAATCGTAAAAGTACAACACGACCAACATCCGCAGTGCACCATCAGTAATCGTGAAGTTCCAGTAGTTAAAAGTCACCAACATATACTGACGTATTGAAGAATTAAATTGAGACAACATGGTGAATTCTCGCTGACAAAAGAGTGGCTCACGCCACTCTTATTAAAGGGTTATTTTTTGGCAATCCGTTCAATATAATTAACTTGCACTGCTTTAGTAAATGCTCCCGGGCGCAACGCCTGAACTTGGGGGATAATACGCGCCAGCGGCCAGCCTTTTTCCAGCAATAAGTGCGCCGCTAATAATCCGGTGCGCCCCGAACCACCAAGACAGTGCAAAGCGACTTTTTCACCATTCTCTATCGCACGATGTAAAGCCGGGCTGATTTGTGCCCACTGATGAGCAAATACAACATCAGGCGCACAATCATCTTCAATCGGGGCGTGAAACCAGTCCATATGAGCCTCTTGTACTCGTTGCTCTAATTCACTCACCCCCTGTTGATCCATCTCCTGCTCATTAATGGCCGTCACCACCGTGGTTACACCTACCGCTTTTAGCTGCATAATACTGTCGGCTAACGAGGTGCCTTTCGTACCGGGGCAAGGCGTTAAAATCAACCCGGCCCCGTTGTCTAACGGCAATTCCCATATTGGATGTGTCATCATTTGCTTCCTTATGCTAAAGCCACTTTACGGACTAACTCAGCCGTACGAGTGGCATAGCCCATTTCGTTATCGTACCAAGCATAGATTTTCACCATCCGTTTACCGACCACCATGGTTGAAAGTGCATCAACGATGGTTGAACGCGGATCCCCTTTATAATCAATCGAAACCAGTGGCCGTGTTTCAAAGCCAAGAATGCCCTTCAGCTCATTGTCTGACGCTTCTTTTAACAGAGCATTGACCTCTTCTGCGCTAGTATCACGTTTCACATCAAAAATAATGTCGGTTAAAGACGCGTTCGCTAGCGGGACTCGCACCGCGTGGCCGTTAATTCTCCCTGCCAAATCAGGGAAAATTTCGACGATTGCTGTTGCCGAACCGGTTGTCGTTGGAATCAAGCTCATCCCGCAAGCACGAGCGCGACGAAGATCTTTATGCGGAGCATCCAAAATGGTTTGAGTATTGGTTAAATCGTGAATCGTGGTAAAAGAAGCGTGTTCAATGCCGAGTTTTTCATGAATCACTTTAACAATCGGAGCAATGCAGTTGGTGGTACAAGAAGCGGCCGTCACGATGCGATGTTCTTCGGGGTTAAAGCTTTGGTCATTGACGCCTACCACAATATTGGCAATGCCCGCTTCTTTAACGGGTGCAGACACAACAACCCGCTTCACTCCCTGTGCAAGATATTGATTTAAATATTCACTTTTACGATGCACTCCCGTGGCCTCAATCACCACATCGCACCCAGACCAATCCACTGCATCAATCGCTTGTTGTTGCGTGGTGTGAATCAATTTGCCATCGATGATCAGAGTCTTACCCTCTGCTCGAACTTCATGATGCCAACGCCCCTGTACCGAATCAAACTCAAGTAAATGCGCCAACGTAGCAGCATCACCCGCGACGTCATTGATCTGCACAAATTCCATGTCCGGCCAATCATACGCTGCACGTAAAGCTAACCGACCGATACGGCCAAAACCATTGATTCCTACTTTAATCGACATAATCTTTCCTTTTTAAAAGCGTATGGTTAGACACAGCACTGTGGGCGTAACTTCATCGCCGCTAAGCGAACCATGTCGTGCTGGTATTCTTCTTTTAAGCAGTTGGAATCCACCAACCCTTGGATCTGTTTTCTCATCCAACCTGGAAGATGTTCAGATAAACGATAAAAAACCCACTGCCCTTGGCGTACATCCACCACCACACCACTTGAACGCAATAAAGCCAAATGGCGCGAAATCTTTGGCTGACTCTCTTGTAAAGCCTCGGTCAGCTCAGCAACACAAAGCGGTTGTTCACGGGCGATCATCAATAAACAGCGCACTCGGGTTTCATCAGCCAGTAATTTAAAAAATTGATGAGGAAGCATAGTTATTACCTTATATGAATATACGCATATATTATAGTTGAAACGTCACACGTCAAGACAAGCTCGACGATTGTCATAAAAATTTCATCCTAAGAAAGACAACGGTGTAAGAGATATCAGGATGATACTGTCATGATAAAGTCATAGCACTATAATAAGGTTCCTTGCTCCGGTTCTGTTTCTTTCATTCCCTTTTTTATTTTCCGCTCTGTCACATGATTGTCATATAAAATCCATTTTACTGTCACACAAGCCGCCCAAAATTCAACTCAGTTAAACCAAACAAAGCCGCTTACGGAAGGCGAATCAGCCACAGCGGTTTACGATCTGAAATTAACGAGGGAAATATTATGAAGTTTGGACGCAACGCGCTATTGCTTGCCTCAACCATCGCCACGGCTATCTCAGCACCTGCAATGGCCCGTGAAACTATCCAAATTGCTGGCTCTTCCACTGTGTTACCGTTTTCATCGATTGTCGCAGAAGAATTTGGTCAAACATTCGCCCAGTTTAATACACCGGTAGTCGGCTCGGGTGGCTCAAGTGGTGGTTTACGTCAATTTTGCCAAGGTGTCGGGGTCAACACCATCGATATCGCTAACGCCTCTCGTGCGATTAAAAGCAGTGAACTAGAAAGCTGCCGTGCTAACGGTGTCACCGAAGTAATTGAAGTCAAAGTGGGCTACGATGGTATCGTTTTTGCCTCTCGCACAGACAGCGGCAGCTTTGCTCTCAAACCTGAACATGTGTTTAAAGCAGGTGCGGCTCAAATCCCTCAAAATGGCAAAATGGTCGCCAACCCATACACCAATTGGAAACAAATTGATTCGTCACTGCCTGATCAAGAAATTTTACTTGTCATTCCTGGTTCTAATCACGGCACTCGTGAAGTATACGAAGAAAAAGTGGTTCATCCTGGTTGTGAAACTTTTGCAGAAGTGAAAGCTCTGGATAAAAAAGCCAAAACAAACTTCTGTAATGCAATCCGCACCGATGGACGCGTAGTCGAAGTTGCTGGTGACTACACAGAAACCTTGGCTCGTTTAGATGCACAACGTAATGCTCTTGGCGTCTTTGGGTTGAGTTTTTATGACCAAAACCGTGACCGCATCAAAGTGGCTACCGTTAATGGTGTCACGCCAAGCTTAGAAACCATTGGAACGGGTGAGTACCCAGTTTCTCGGCCACTGTTCTTCTACATTAAAAATGCCCACGTTGGGGTTGTCCCAGGGTTACTTGAATACGCACAATTTTTTGTCAGCGAGCAAATGGGTGGCATGGGTAGCCCATTAGAAGCCGCTGGATTGATTCCAATGGATGATAAAGAACGCGCTCAAGTTGCAAACAATATTCGTAACCGTAAAACACTTTAATACCCAATAAAGTGGCAAGAGGTTGAAGGTTCAACCTCTTGTTGCTGTTTTAATAAGGTAAGGACAGTAATGAGTAATATGATGCTAATGGTTGTACTACTCGCGGTGATGGCTTTAGCATATCAGCTTGGGCTAACCCGCAGTAAAAAAGTGGCATCGACCAATACGGGACAAGTACAACGTCTACACTCCCGGCCGGTTTACCACGGTATGCTCACTCTCTTGTGGGCAATTGTGCCTGCGTTTATCGTATTTGTGCTTTGGTCAATTTTTTCGCCGAGCCTGATCCAATATTTTGTTCTCGATCATCTACCTGCAGAGTTTCAACCCACCACAGCTGATCATGCACGAGTGTTAATGAACCGACTGAATAATCTCGTGAGCGGTTTTGCGGTCGCCGATGATTTTGCCCGTTATGAAATTGCGGCGGCTGACTACCTGCAACACCTCCAGTTCCGCAGCCATGTATTACTCAGTGGTTTAATGGCAACACTGGCCGCAACAGGATTAGTCTTTAGTACTCGCCGGATTCGAGCCGATTTACGCGCTCGCAATCAGGTTGAAAACGCATTGCACATCTTACTGATTCTTTGCTCTGCTGTCGCTATCTTAACCACCATCGGCATTGTTCTTTCTATGGTGGGTGAAGCCTTCCGCTTCTTTAGTTTTGTTAATCCGATGGATTTTTTCTTCGGTACGACCTGGAACCCGCGCTTCTCAACCGTCGGGACTAGCGGACAGACGGGTTTTGGCATGCTGCCTCTACTGGCTGGCACCTTCCTGATCGCTTGTATCGCACTTGCGGTCGCAATCCCTATCGGGTTGATGTGTGCGATCTATTTAGCTGAATACGCGCCAAATCGAGTCCGTTCTATTGCAAAACCAATCATTGAGATTTTAGCGGGCATCCCAACCATCGTATACGGCTTTTTTGCCTTAATCACCGTCGGCCCATTTTTAACCGAATTAGGTCATCTTCTCCATATTGATATTCGTGCCACTTCTGCACTCACGGCAGGGATAGTCATGGGGTTAATGGTCATCCCATTTATCTCATCGTTATCAGATGATATTTTAACTCAAGTGCCTAAAGCGCTGCGTGATGGTTCGCTCGGCTTGGGCGCAACTAAATCAGAAACCATCCGAAAAGTTGTCTTACCTGCAGCATTGCCTGGAATAACTGGCGCAGTTTTACTTGCTGCCAGTCGAGCCATTGGTGAAACCATGATTGTGGTTTTAGCCGCAGGCAATAGTCCGGTCCTCACCGGAAATCCTTTTGAAGCGGTCTCCACCATGACGGTCACTATCGTCAATCAATTAACCGGTGACACAGACTTTGCCAGCCCTCAATCATTAGTCGCCTTTGCATTAGGGTTAACTCTGTTTGTGATAACCCTATTCCTTAACGTCATTGCCTTGATGATTGTACGTAAATATCGAGAACAATATGAGTAATGTCATGGACAGTATCATGCAAAATTTAACCACAACTCCTGCAGATACCACACGTCAACGGGAGCAAACCAAACATCGGATAGCGCAATCACTTAAGAAGCGTCACGCGAGTGAACGCCGCTTTAAAATGTTTGGTATCGGCGCGGTAGGTTTAGCACTCAGTTTCGTGTTGATCTTATTTGTCTCTATTCTTTCCAAAGGCGTACCGGCTTTTTGGCAGGCCACTATCAGCTTAGAGGTCTACTTTGACCCTGAGGTTATCCGTATAGACCCTAAACCAGTTCAACACAATGAAGAGTCGGTAGCTGAATTTCAGCAACGTATGTTAGCTTGGCAAACAAGTCTTGCCATGGTCAATTTCAACCGTATTATTATCAACAGCTTAGCCAGCGAAATTCCGGAAGCGACCCGTTATCAGCGTGATGCTCTGCGTTTAATCACTAGCGGTGAACGTTTTGCGCTACGCGATATGGTCACCAATGATCCAAGCCTGATCGGTCAAACGGTACGCCTTAATCTTCTAGCTGACGCCAATGTCGATGTCTGGTTAAAAGGAAATATCGACCGCAATTTACCGGACTCTCGTCAGCAACTTAGCTCAAGAACCCGTGCTTGGGCCGATGAGCTGGCTGAGCGTGGTGTGATTGAAAATAAATTCAGCACAGCCCTGTTCATGAATGTCGACTCACGCAGTTCTCTCGCCTCTGCGGGGCTTGCAGGTGCCTTTATGGGCTCTGTCTTTATGATGCTAATTGTCATGGTGCTAGCTGTGCCGATTGGCGTTGCATCTGCCATTTATCTTGAAGAATTTGCGCCTAAAAATAAACTCACCGACCTCATTGAAGTCAATATCAATAACCTCGCCGCCGTCCCTTCAATTGTGTTTGGTTTACTTGGCGCTTCGGTGTTTATTTTGTGGTTTAAACTGCCGTTATCTGCCCCGTTGGTTGGTGGGCTGGTGTTAACACTAATGACCTTACCTACGGTCATTATTGCCACTCGCTCTACGCTCAAAGCGATTCCCCCGTCAATTCGTCAAGCGGCATTAGGTATTGGGGCATCTAAAACACAAGCCGTGTTCCACCACGTATTGCCTCTTGCCCTACCCGGTATATTAACGGGGGCTATTTTAGGTATCGCTCAAGCATTAGGAGAAACCGCCCCTCTCCTTCTCATCGGTATGAATTCCTTTGTTGCCAGTATACCGGGAACACCGATGGATCAATCGACCGCCTTACCCGTACAAATTTTCCTCTGGCAAGGCAATGAATTACGTAACTTTTTTGAAGCAAGAACCTCCGCCGCCATCATTGTCTTGTTGGCACTGATGATCAGCCTAAATGCGTTGGCGATTTGGTTACGTCGACGCTTTGAAACACGATGGTAATCAATATGATAAGTGAAGCAGTAATGAAAAAACAGTCCATGGTTGACCCCAAAATAGTTCGTCATCCATCTAAAGTCAATGTGATCAAAAAACCCAAAATGGCAGCTCGTGATGTCAAAGTGTTTTATGGTGAAACCGAAGCTTTACATGGCATCAATATGGACATCGTTGAAAATGAAGTGGTCGCTTTTATCGGCCCCTCTGGCTGTGGTAAATCCACCTTTTTGCGTTGCTTAAATCGAATGAATGACACCATTGATACCGCACGTGTGGAAGGCGCTGTCACGCTTGATGGACAAGATATTTATCATCCAAGCTTAGATGTCGTTCAGCTACGAGCTCAAGTCGGAATGGTATTTCAAAAACCTAACCCGTTTCCTAAATCAATTTATGAAAATATCGCCTATGGCCCACGATTACATGGTCTGGTGGATAATAAAAACGATTTGGATGAAATTGTTGAAAACAGTTTGCGTCGCGCAGGGTTGTGGAACGAAGTAAAAGACCGTTTATCCGCGCCGGGTACCGGATTATCTGGCGGACAACAGCAGCGTTTGTGTATTGCACGAGCCATCGCCGTCAATCCAGAAGTCATTCTGATGGATGAGCCTTGCTCCGCATTGGATCCCATCGCGACCTCGATTATTGAAGACTTAATTGATGAACTCAAAGGTAGCTATACCATTGCCATGGTCACGCACAATATGCAGCAAGCTGCACGAGTTTCAGATAAAACCGCATTTTTCCATATGGGTAACCTGGTAGAACTCAATGACACCCGCGAACTTTTCACCAACCCACGTGATAGTCGCACAGAAGATTATATTACCGGTCGCTTCGGTTAATTGACGATTTTTAGGAGAAATTTATGCCAACTCATCGTATCGATGGGCACACCTCACACAGCTACAACAGTGAACTGCGTTCTATTGTTGATGGGGTTGTTAATATGGGCGATTTGGTGATTACCCAAGTTCGCCATGCTTTAAGTGCATTTATGACCGGTGATGCCGCCCTTGCAAAGCAAGTCATTGAAAACGATCATAATATCAACTTACTTGAACTGGCGATTGACCAACAATGTATCGATATTTTAGTCAAACGGCAACCAGCAGCTCGGGATTTACGTGCCGTGTTTTCAATTATGAAAGCAATCATGGATCTTGAACGCATCGGCGATCAATCTAAACGCATTGCTCATGCGGTATTACGTTTAAAAGAACATCATCCGGGTAAAAAAAATTACTTTGATGGCATTGAAATGCAAGAAGATGCGTTTGAGCAGATCAATGCGCACGTAATAGATATGCTACAAAAATCGATGGATGCCTTTCATAATATGGATGCGGAAGAAGCATTACAAGCTGCAATATTGGACAATCACATCGACAACAGCTATGGGGAAATTTTACGGCAAAATGGTAAAGATATGCTGGTTCAGGGAACACATTACCAGACTATCTTAGAAATTACTTGGATTGGTCGTGCGGTAGAACGTATCGGCGATCATGCTCGTAATGTCTGCGAATATACCATTTATTTCGTCAAAGGGCTGGATGTTCGACATAAAAAAGATCAAGAAATTGCTGAGTTATTAGCCAAAAAGTATTGAGCTATATTTATCGATTCACATCGCTAAGCATAAAATCCTACTTGTATCATGACTCCCGCGCGAGCGGGAGTTTATCCCGCAACGCACAAATAACGGTGACATAAGAGTAAAGCCCTATCAATAAAAATATGATTACACGATTAACATCCACCAGTACAGCCAATATTGCTGCAACATTAATGAGCAATAAGATAGCAAATCCCCTTGTCACCTGTAGCACCGGCTTTGCTGGTTGCTAAAGCTGGCTAATTGTTATAACGGGCTAATTGTTATAACGGACAGATTGTTATGAACGGACAAATTGTTATAGCAGGCTAAAATCAACCTCTGATAATGATTCAAAACCTGGCTTAGCAAAATAGTACCCCTGCATGAGGTCAACACCGATATCGCGTAAGAATAGCATTTCTTCTCGGGTTTCAATTCCTTCGGCTAATGGCGATATGTTCAGTTGACGAAGCATGCTAACGCAATGTTTAACGATCACTTGTCGAACAGCATCTTTATCAATATTACGAATCAAACTCATGTCTAATTTAACAATATCGGTCTGAAAATCAGCGAGCCGGTTTAATCCAGAATATCCCGCGCCAAAGTCATCAATTGCCGTTTTGAAGCCTAAATTTCTATAATATTGGATAATATGTTGTATGTGCTGGTGATCCTGAACTTGTTCACCTTCTGTAAACTCAAACATGATTTGCCGCAACGGGAAATTATATTGATTCGCCGCCTCTAGCGTTGTTCTTATACAACGTTCTGGGCGATAAACCGCATTAGGTAAAAAATTAATACTGACCATCGAGGTAATATTCAGCTTTGAGGCTAAAGCGATCGCTTTTATCCGACACAGTTGGTCAAAGCGATACCGATTATCCTCCGTTACCTGTGAAATAACAGACAATGCAGATTCATTTTGTAACCCTCTGACCAAAGCCTCGTAGCCGAATACCTGCTTAGATGAACATTGAATGATGGGTTGAAAGGCCATAGTAAAATCGAAGCTAAGATCACGCCCTTCCATACATTGCTTGCAGGAAAAGTCGCTATCATTTGGTAGATCATTCATACTTGGTCTCTCATTATGGATGGAATCAGGTTTCATTTTTTAAGTACCTGTACTTAGGGTTCCAGCTTAATTTATCAAAAAGCGCGCAACCGACGATTAACCATCAGATAATGATAGATTAGGTAAAGTTGGTCAAATAATCACTATAATCAACAAATTAAAAGACGGTTGTTTTGTTCACTGAGCATCGCATATGCAAACGTTAATTCACCATATCAAAATATACCCAAACCACTTGGCGTTGCAGGTAAGCGGCAAGTGGGTGACAAATTTGTCTGAAACAAATTTGAACAGCCGTAGGCTGGCCTTTGATGAGAGCCACAGATGGCTCTCATCATCCCCATGAGCATAGACAGACGATATG